>CAZEZQ010000461.1:0-5215 GCA_964516245.1 uncultured bacterium
TGCCCCCCCCTTATTAAGGGGGGTAAGCACCGCAGGTGCTGGGGGGATTTGGCGGCATGAGAAAAGCCTGATCCCCCTACCCCCCCCTTAATAAGGGGGGAATTCCAAAGTTCACATTTTATGGGTAAAGACCAGCCCAAGATTGGGCGTGCGCGCCATGGCGGGAGGGGTAAGGGGAGGATTGAGACTACTTGAATACAGTCTGAAATTACCCAAAACCCCATCCCAGCCCAATGTCATTAACTTAAGGGATTTTGCTGTTAGGAGGGCGAGGCTCCTGCCGAGCCGGTCTCTTGTTTGAGCAAATTACAACAAACATAATTCTATAATTCGTTCTTAAGTTAATGACATTGCCACCCAGCCTCTCCCAATTTGGGGGAGGAGTAACTTGCAAACAAAGGAGAATACGAGATGAAATGCATTCAATTGATTCAAGGGCTTTGCCTGGTTGCTTTGCTCATGGTTTGTGCGCCGTTTAACGTGTGTTCGAACGAAGCTGATATAGTAGTCTACGGCACCACTCCGGGGGGCATCGCAGCCGCTTTGGCGGCGGGATCTGAGAAGCATAATGTGCTATTGGTTGAGCCCGCCAGCCATATTGGCGGGCTGGTGACCAATGGCCTTTCTCATACCGATTTTCGCACTTTTGAAGCCATCACGGGAACGTTTTTCAAATTCAGCCAGCGGGTTGAAGCCCATTACCGCGAGACCTACGGCGAGAACTCGCCGCAAGTCAAACAATGCTTTCGCGGCACTCATAGCGAACCCAAAGTGAATTTGGCAATTTTTCATGAAATGATTTCTGAACATCCCTCCATTCAAATTCAACACGAATGGGTTCTAGAGAGTGTGGAAACTGAGAATCAGAAAATTCAGAAAGTAGTGTTCGAAGATGGCAGCGATCAACACCATGAAGTACAGGCGAAATATTACATCGACGGCACATACGAAGGTGATCTGATGGCGATGGCCGGTGTGCCCTATCGGGTGGGCCGCGAAGCGCGCAGTGAGTATGGCGAATCTCTGGCTCCTGAAAAGGCCGACAATCAAGTGCAAGGCTATAACTTTCGCTTGATCATGACTCAAGATCCAGACAATCAAGCGCCGGTATTGGCTCCGAAAGGTTATAATCGCGAAGATTATGTTGGTGTGATTCCCTTATTGAAAGATGGGACTCTTCTTGGCGTATTTGGTTATAGCCCGTCGAAATACATCTACAAAGACCAAATACCCAAGTTGCCCAATCAGAAGGTGGATATTAATGATGTATCGCACAGCCCGGTTCGCCTTTCGCTGCCTCAGATCAACGACGAATGGCCCGATGGAGATGCTGAAACACGGGCGCGCATTTATCACGAGCATGTGTTGTGGAACATCGGTATGCTGTATTTTCTGCAGAACGATGATGCCGTGCCGGATAAATTTGAGAAAGAAGCCCGCCGCTGGGGGTGGTGCAAAGACGAATTTGTTGACAACGGGCATCTCCCTCCCCAACTTTATGTGCGCGAAGCGCGACGAATGGTGGGCCAGAAAGTGTTTACAGAAAACAATACCGATTATGCACCGGGTGACGCCCGTTCGGTATTGCGGCCGGATGCCGTTGCAATGGGGGATTATGGATTGAACTGCCACGGCACCGGGCATGAGGGATCACGGTTTGGCGGCCGCCATACTGGTGAGTTTTACAAATCGGTGCCGCCTTATCAAATCCCTTATGGAGTTATTGTGCCGAAACAAATGGAGAATTTACTGGTGCCGGTTGCAGCCAGTTCGTCACATGTGGGATTCTGCGCCTTGCGATTGGAGCCCATTTGGACCGGCCTGGGCCAGGCAGCGGGCCATGCCGCCTCGCTTGCATTTGAAGGAGATCAAGCAGTGCAAGAGGTATCGCCTCAACAAATTCGAAACCGAATGCACAATGAAGGAGCTGCGACCCTCTATGTGAGTGATGTGCCTCCCACTCACCCCGATTTTGAAATGGTGCAATGGTGGGCCAATGCAGGCGGCTTGCATGGTTTGTATCCCCAGCCCGAAAACAAAGGCCAGCGCGGTGAACACATCACTGGTCAATACTATGAAGCCTGGCCGGGACATGAGGTAGAACTGCAAAAAGCGATGGATCAAGCCACATATGAAAAGTGGAAAACGCTGGCTTTGGATCTTGGATTTCAAGAAGATCAACTCCCCACACTGAGTAAAAGCAAATCTATCACTCGTGGGGAATGGTTGAAATCAATTTGGAATATAAAAAACGATTCATAAATCCAGGCACAATTAAAAATGCATGCTTTCCGACCACAAGCCGGTATGGGCAACGTTGAAAATTCATCACTAGTTCTGCCAATTAGGTTTCAACTTCTATATGAATTGATTTCTATTGAATCATTCATTTTGCAAGCATTTCTTTGTCCAAATCTTCATATTGATCTTTCGCATGCGATTCCCACCATTGTTTCCATTTCTGAATCGCATGCTTTCGTTCTATGGGAGACATGCTGGTTAGAAAACCTTCATTGTGCCCGGTTCGTTCGATTAGAATTCGCATGGCTTTATCTGCATAGCTGAAACCACCGTCACCATACCAATTCGAACCAACGCCGGATTGCTGATGGCAATCCAAAAACAACACCAAGAGTGGGATGGTGAGCCGATGTGTAGATGAAGAGATTCCTGAAAATACCGGCCCTACAATTTTGGATGAACCAGGATCAAATCCATCCTGCATTTCTTTTTTTGTTTCTCGATAAAGCAACCGAAAATCGTTTTGCTCGCCATATTTCGCCAGATACCCAACAAAGGGGTAGTGATAGATGCCTTTATCCAGATTAACCTTGAAAATATTTCTCACTCGGGGGAGTAGAGAAAAATCCCCACGTTCGGCCAGCGCATTGGCGATGGTACAAAGATCATTATCGGTTCGGGGAGGAGCTTTGATATTAAAAATGAATGAATTTTTCTGGCTTTGATTGATGTTGAGATTGTTATTTATTTTATGTTGAGATTCTTCAACCCGTTTTGCATTCCCATCCTCTCCCAATTCACCGGCCCATGTTTTTAACAATGCGATTGAATCAACCGCATCTGAATTGATTTCCTCAATCTGGTTGAGCAGTTGGATTCTTTTACGGATCGGCGTTGCTTCCAACTGGCTTAAATACCATTCTTCACGTTTCAACTCTTTTGCGTTCTCCCACCAGGCTTTCATTTTTTGTTTGTATTCTGTTAGATATTCATCCCGGTTTTGGGGTGAAGTAGACCAATCAGAAAACGTAGGGGAAAACGCTAGAATCTTATTAATACATCTGCCTACGGCATCATGTACACGATACACTTTGCCATCCAAACCGAGATGTTGATGCACCGTTAGGGTTAGCCGAGTATCATCCAAATGTCCGATCAATGCAGGAATGGCTGGCCGGCCCATTTCAATTAAAGGACGGCACTGGCTCAGCAATGAGTAAAAAGCAGGATTGCTTACAGCATGCTCTCGCGTGTATTGCAGCCGGTCGATGTAATATTCGATCTTTTCACTTTGCGGCATGGAATCGACATCTGTATTTTCTTGAAGTAGAGAATGCTCTTGTTCCACCTGCGGTTTCACATCCGCAATAAGTTGATTGAGTTGACCGGAAAATTGGCTGCCTTGATAGACCTCAGCGGTTGCTTTCCAACGCTTGAACGCGCGCTGGAAAGGGTTTTGAGACTGTAATTTGCTTTTGCCTTCTTGAATGCCATAGCTGGCCAATCGATCAAAAAGACCCCGAAAATAATCCGGCTGCAAATATAATAGTATTTGCGTCAATCGGTCAGCGAGCTCATTCTCATCAAAAGAGGCTGCCAAGTAGGCGTATTGAAAAAGAAGCGGCATGTTGCGTGGCGGGATTTCTTCTAGCGTACGCCACATATACCATTCGCGTTCATTGGCAAACGAGAGTAAATGATGAACATTTTTTCGAAGATTGGATTGATCCACTTCACCCGCTGCAATCGCATTGAGTATTTTTTGGGGTTTTTCATGTAAGGATTGAAGAAAATCAGAAAAATTTAATTTTTGAACTTTGGAAAATTGACGAAGAGCAAACGATTGCTGTGTGTAATCTTCTCGAATGGCGCAAACTGTGTTATTAACAATATGGCCCCATCGGTAAAGAAATAACGACTCATCACTGGAATGGTGCAGCGTGAAAAATTCGAGTTGCTCAAAATCAGGGAAAAGAAGTTTGTTATATATTTCTTCCAATCCGTTTAAATTGGCACGGAGCAAAGAATCATCATTTTTCGCTTTGAAATTTTGCTTGATTGAAGACTGAATACATTCATATACTTTGCCGGGCATTTGTTCTCGTGGAATGTTGCAAGTTTCAGGATCCAACGCTGCGATTGCATCGATTTGTATCACTGAAATGCATAGTAGAATGAATAAATATACTTTGAACCAGTGATTCCCCAATAACAATTGGTTATACCATTTGTGTGATTGATTCATCAATTTGCCCTTCCGTGTTGATTCTGACACTTCGGCAAAAAGTCTTTTTTGGAGCGCAGGCGTCCTCGCCTGCAACTACATATAGAGCAGGCGGGACGCCTGCGCTCCAAGATGTGGTACAACAAAATGCTGGTTTTTACTTTTTGCCGGATCGTCGATTCTAGTTGATATGAATCGATTCAATTTTCCTATGGATTTTGATCCATCGAATATCACTTTTAATATATAACGAAGGAAGCAGGTTTTTGTCATATTTTTTTTACTTCTACAAACAAAAGCACCCAGGTCAAGGGCATATTGCATATTTATTAGTTTAACGCAATCTTGCCATAGCGTAGTTCGCAAGAATTTATAAAATCCATATCCAGAATCCCGATGAATCCAACATTTACCTTGAACGTATTTTCACAAACATCCATGAATATAGATAAATATTGACCATCTCACTATTCAATTGCGGCAACTCTTTTGATTAAAAGTTGTTCAAATACGGGATATTGATTTACAAAATTTGACATATTTTCATTTCAATGTTTCTCTGGTTTGAATAATCACAGATCACATTAAGAAATTAATTGCAATTAAAACAAGACATAAATGCAAAAGTGTTTGCTTTTTAGCAATAGAACATTCACAGTTTACAATAATCAGTATAGATATTTTCATCATAATGCCCATAAAACCAGCCGTATTCATACCATTAGCTAGGCAATAAGCATTGAATAACTT
>CAZEZQ010000462.1:0-5214 GCA_964516245.1 uncultured bacterium
ACATCCCTCCGACACCAAGGCCCACTAAAAACCGATAGGCCAAGAAATCCCACCAGCTGACAGACAAGCCTGACAACCCCGTGAATCCCGAATACACCAGCAAGGTCACCATCATGGTTTTCACTCGGCCCAATTTGTCGCTCATGATGCCGAAGAGAATGCCGCCGGCACCCCATCCCAGTATCATTGCCGTTGTGGCATACCCACCAAATGCGGCAATACGGTCATCCGGCGCCCCTTGGCCCAGCAGTTCGCGCATGGCGGGCTCACGGGCCAAAATAAAAATCCGTTGGTCCATACAGTCAAACAACCACCCGGCCGATGCAATGAGCACAACTACCCAGTGATACCAAGTGACGCCTTCAAAAACACTCTCTTGTTTTGGTGCTTGAGTCGCTTCCACAAAAATACCCCCTTATAGTTTTGATCACAATAATGCATGACAAATACATGCATACGTTGCATTCTCAAAAAGAAGCGGCCTTGTGTCAAGTTGCATGCACTTGAATGGCTATGAAATAAGATGACCGATATCAATCAGTTTCAGAAACATTTCCGCTTTTCAAATTCGTTCTTATAATAGAATGCCACATTGGAATGACAAAATACCAGCGGAGGATTTGATGCGTTTATTTCTCATCAGTTTGATTGTTTCTCATCTCATCATCTCAGGCAATGCACAGGTTTCCATCGCTCAAGACAAAAAGCCTCTCCGATTGGCCGATGCCGTCTCTCTCACTCTTGAACTCAATCGGGAGTTGGGGGCCACACGTTTTGAAACCCTGGCATCCAAACATTCATCCTGGGAAGCCTGGAGCCAATATCTCCCACAGGTGGGGTATACCAGCCAATTTGACAATACCGAATCGGACCGATTTGAATTTGAGATTCCCGAAGATCAGCAGGATGGCTCTGGACTTGACTTTATGGGGGCAGGGTTTTCCGGCGCCACTTTTATCAATCGATTTGAAATCTCGCAGTTGGTGTTCGACCGCTCGGTCATCGGCAATATCATTATTTCACGAATCCAGCGTCAAGCATCAAAATGGCAAGAAGTGGGACAAGAACAAATTTCGGTAGCCGATACCATCACGGCGTTTTTGGATGTGTTGCGAGCTCAAGAACTGCTTGAGGTGCAAAATCAACGGCTGGCACTTGCCAGAGAACAACTGGAAACCGCCACTTCCAACTTCGAAGTCGGCCTGGGAATACGAACCGACGTTCTTCGCGCCGAGTTGACGCGCTCTTCTGCGGAACGTGACGTGGTTTCGGCGCAAATTCGTATGAAACAATCTCTCGCCACATTAAACTGGATAGTGGGGGTGGAATTGCAAAATAAATACGAGTTGCAGGGCCATACTCTTTCCCAATACGATCCGAATGATGATGTGGAAACAATTTTGAACGATTTCAATCATCTGTATCAGGTTGCCACAATGGAAAATCCGTCCATTCAAGTCGCTTCTTTATTGGTGGATCAACAAAAAGAATCCATCGAAGTGGCGCGAGGTGAATTTTATCCTACTGTCAATGTTGAAGGGAGTTGGGGGTATAACGATATTGGCAGCCTTGATTTGGAGCAAGAAGAATGGCGCATCGCCTTAATCGCCAATGTTCCAATATTTGAGAGCGGACGACGAGCGGCTAAAATCAGTCGAACCAAAGATCAGCTGTCTGCCGAAGAGCAGCGCTACGAAAATACAGTACGGCAGGTGTTGAATGGGGTGGAAGTATCATCACTCTCACTGCTTGAAGAAAAACGCAATTTGGAAATCGCCATGAAAGCCGAAGAAGTGGCCATCGAAAACCATGAACGTTTTTTAAATTTATATCAAGAAGGTTTGGCGGATACTTTGGATGTCACTCAGGCGCTTACAGAGTTGGTTACGGCGCAAACCGATGTCGTCACAGCCCGATACAACTATATGCGCGTTTATACTCAATTATTACAAAACCTGGGCATCATCCCCACTGTGGCAAAATCTTATGAAACCACTTCCTGGTTAAAACAGCTTAACCAACCCATCGAAATTGGTTCCACAACACAACCGGAAGAGTATCCGAGGCCAGATGGAAGATAATCAATCGCGGTTTTTTTCCAATCCCATTGTCATTCGCGTATGCGATGTTCTTGCGTACATCGGAAGACTATGGAAACTCTTCGCTTCGGCGATGTGGTATGCTTTCGTGGCTCCCCTATGGGATCCCCACGTGATCCGCCGCAAAAGCACATCGCATCAAATGAACGAAACCGGCATTAATTCTCTCCCCATATTGTTGCTGATCAATTTTTTGGTGGGATTGATTCTTGCCATGCAAGTGGGCTATCAATTGCGCAAGTTTGGCGGTGTAGAACTGGTGCCTGGACTGGTGGCGATTACCGTATGCCGGGAAATCGGCCCACTCATCACCGCCATCATCATTTCGGCGCGTGTCGGCGCTGCCATCACCGCAGAATTGGGGACTATGGTGGTGGGTGAAGAAATTATGGCGCTGCAAACCATGGCGCTGCGCCCTATCCCCTTTCTGGTTGTTCCGCGTCTCATCGCCCTCACGTTTATGATGCCCTGCTTAACCGTTTTGGCTGATATTATCGGTATGGCTGGTGGGATGGTGGTCAGCCTGGTGGATTTGGGGATGACCTCCGGGCAATACATCACCAACACCACCAATACTCTCAGTCTTACAGACTTTTTCACCGGTTTGGTGAAAAGTGTTGCGTTTGGTGTTGTCATTGCCATTGTGGCCTGTCAGGAAGGGCTATCCGTGCAAGGCGGGGCCGAAGGTGTGGGCATTGCCACCACCCGCTCTGTGGTGTTTTCCATCTTACTCATTATTTTCACAGACTTGGTATTCACTACTTTGTTTTATTTATAGTAAATTTACTTTTTACATCCCACGTGTGGGGATCAAAATTTCGCCTTCGCGTGGATCGCCAACCCGTTCGCCTTGATTCTCTACCGAATACAAATAGACCGTATAAGCAGCCAAAATGGCATCCAATGTGTGATCGGAAAATGTTTTTTTTTCGGGATCGGGCACGCCATCGATGCTTTCAGCCAACAGACGCTGCAACATTCTCCGGGCTATCACACTTGATTTTGGTTTGGGAAAATCAACATCCGCAAACAGAGTATGTTTGGCGGCAGTGGGGTAAATTTCATAGCAGTAAATTCCCAACGATTGAAAGCGAAGATAAAGCAACAACCCCCGGCGGATCCACATTTTGGCAGAGGTGAAAGTATTTTTGTTCACAGGATACAGAGAATGCCCGCGTTGATACATTTCCCGTTCGCAGGCGCGCGATTCAGTAACCGCGCATGTGCATTTGGGCTTGTCTTCAAGACAGCAAAGTCTCATGCCCAAAGGGAGGCCCTTGGGCGCATCGATGCCCAATGCTGCAATGGGATATTTCTGGAAAAAATCAATCAAATGCCGGTCGGCGCTTTCGTGCCCCGCTTCTACAAGGGCGCCGCCGGCATCCAATATAGCGCAGCCACTGGGCTTGTCTTCACTGGCAGAGGGATCAATCCCTCCGAAATATTTTTTATCAGAATTTGAATTAAAAATAAACATTCTATTATTGATGATCGTAAAAGTAGTATGTTACTATCCATAGAAGCAAATCGTTCATCCACGACAAAGCCTAAACCAAACGATAGGAGATTTTATGATGCAGTATGTTTACGTTCCAATTTGCTTTTTAATCGCATTCATTACACTCCCGGTTTTTGGTTCAGAAGAAGCAACGCAAAACAAAACTCAAACAGGCCCGTTAAAACCCATCCATGATGAACACATTCACAATCTTTTTCAATACACAGAGAATTTGTATAGCGGTTCAGAACCGGCCAGCCCGGAAGCGTTCGATATGCTGAAAGAATTGGGCGTTAAAACCGTGATCAGCGTGGATGGAGCCAAACCGCGCGTGGAATTGGCGAAAGAACGCGGCATGCGCTACGTTCACTTGCCTATGCAATACCATTCGGTCAGTGAAGAACAGAAAAAAGCGTTTGCTAAGGCACTGATGGAATTAGAGGAACCGATCTATATGCATTGCCACCACGGCAAACACCGTGGCCCCACCGCCTCTACATTGGCCATGATTGGATTGGGGTTGTGGGACGCGGAAACTGGGCTCAAAGCGCTCAAACAAAGCAAAACCGGTGAATATTACACAGATTTGTATGCTTGTGTGCGTGAAGGCCAGCAATTTCAAAAAGACGAGCTGAAAGAAGCGCAGATCGAATTCCCCGAAATCGCCAAACTGCCCGCCTTTACCGATGCGATGGTTCTCGCGCAAAGCCACCTGGACCGCTTGGCGCTTAGCCAAAATGAAAACTTTCGCGTGCCCGAAAAACATGGAGACATCAACCCGCCCCACGAAGCATTGCAACTCAGAGAAGTGCTGCACGAGATTGGCCGCATGAAAGAAGTGCAAAAGCAGCCCGCGCAATTCCGCGCCATGATGACCGGCTCAGAGAACGCGGCCCAGTTGCTCGAAGAAGCGCTGCAAGAATGGTCGAAGCAAAACGACAAAACCTATCCCCCCGAAACACTCCAGAAAAAATGGAACATCCTCGTGCAAAGCTGCAAAGGCTGCCATAAAGTGTATCGAGTACAAGAAATGGAAGGATTGAATTGAATGTGGCTCAATTCTCAATCAAAGCCTGGCAATGCGCAACGCATGAATTTGCAAGGGATTTCAGGTTATACCCCCCTTCCAGACAAGCGAGAATTTTCCCATTGGTATAAGATTGGGCGTGCTTGCAGGCTTCTTTGGCCATCTCGGCAAAATGCTCTTCC
The DNA here is from genome assembly GCA_964516245.1 of uncultured bacterium. Lineage (GTDB taxonomy): Bacteria > Hinthialibacterota > Hinthialibacteria > Hinthialibacterales > Hinthialibacteraceae > CAZEZQ01. The sequence continues at coordinate 4,807 of CAZEZQ010000462.1, forward strand.
ACCAGCAGCCAGTTCCCGAGTGGGTCATCACGGTGGCCGTCAAATCCAGCTGAAATCATTATGAGTTCAGGCTCAAATTCGGGCGCCACTTGATCCATTGTACGTTTCACCGAATCGACAATGGTTTGGGGATCGGTTAACGGTGCATGGGGGAGATTTTTGGTATATCCCTCACCGTCACCTTTACCAGTTTCATCCACCATCCCCGTTCCCGGGTAATGAGGGTGCTGATGGGTGGAGATAAAATAGACGCTGTTATCGGTATAAAACGCTTCTTGGGTGCCGTTGCCGTGATGCACGTCAAAATCGAGAATTAAAATTCGCTTTAAATCGTATTGCTTTTGCGCATAGCGTGCCGCGATGGCAATATTCGAGAACAGGCAAAAGCCCATCGCCGCGCCGGGCCGA
>CAZEZQ010000463.1:0-5211 GCA_964516245.1 uncultured bacterium
TGCAAAGATTACCTCGTTCGGCAGTACACGCCATGCCAAAAACAGTGTGGAAAACGATCCCAATTTGCGCGCCATGCTTGAAGCCGAAACACCCGTTGTCACTATTTTTGGAAAAAGCTGGGATTTGCATGTCACCAATGCGCTCCGTGTCGAACCGTCTGAAAACGTGAAGATGATAGAAGATTCTGTGCGGTATCTGAAGAATAACGACCGTGAAGTCATCTATGATGCCGAACATTTTTTTGATGGGTACAAAAACAATTCTGAGTATGCCTTGCAAACCATTGAAGCCGCCAGCCGCGCAGGGGCCGAAGTTATAGTGCTCTGCGATACCAATGGTGGAACGCTCCCTCATGAAATTAAAGAAATTTGCAAGGTGGTCAAACCGAAAATCAGTTGCCGTTTGGGTATCCACACGCACAATGACGCCGGATGTGGAGTGGCGAACGCGCTTGCCGCAGTGCGTTGTGGAGCGACGCACGTGCAGGGAACATTTAATGGTTTTGGAGAACGCTGCGGCAATTCTGACCTCACAAGCGTGATCCCCAATTTGATGTTAAAGATGGGTTACGAAGCGCTGCCCAAAGAAAAATTGAAAGATTTAACCGCTTTATCATATTACATCAGTGAATTGGCCAACGTGCAGCATCAAAACAACCAACCGTTTGTGGGATTAAGCGCCTTTGCCCACAAAGGGGGGATTCACGTAAGCGCCGTCCAGCGAGATTCGCGTACCTATGAACATATCGATCCCGCCGCGGTGGGCAATCAACAGCGCATTTTGGTGTCGGAACTTTCCGGACAATCGAATATTTTCTATCACATAGAACAGATGGGGTATGAAATCGACCGGAAATCTCCCTTGGCCCGGCGGATTTTGGAGCGCATCAAAGAATTGGAGCATCAAGGATATTTCTTTGAAGCGGCCGACGGATCACTGGATTTGCTCATTCGGAAAGAAATGGGGCATTACGAACCGTTCTTTGAACAAATTGCCTACCGGGTATGGGTAGATCAAAACCAGAAGACGGGGATGCATTCAGAAGCCACTGTGCGCATTCGGGTGGATGATGAAGAACATTTTATGGCTGGTGAAGGTGACGGTCCGGTGAACGCTTTAGACAATGCCTTGCGCAAAGCTTTAGAACACAAGTTCCCTCAATTGAAAGAGGTCACGCTCAATGACTTCAAAGTACGCATTATCGACGGAGGGCGTGGAACCGCGGCTCAAACCCGTGTGTTGATTGAATCCAGCGACGGGGAGCGCGCATGGATCACCATGGGGGTATCAGAAAACATCATAGAGGCTTCATGGGAAGCGCTTGTGGATAGTATTGAATATAAGTTGTTATTAGATGAACACTAAATTGCGATATGGAATTGTAGGCGGAGGAGCCGCCGGATGCACATTGGCGTGGCACCTGACCCGAAATGGGCATGAAGTTCATGTATTTGAACGCGAACGGGGGTTAGGCGGCCTGGCGGACGGTGTGTCGTTTGGCCGTACCACACTAGACCGGTTTTACCACCACATTTTTACCAGCGATACGCATGTACAAGCTTTTATTGACCGGCTGGGTCTCAGTGAAAAGCTGCATTGGTGTGAATCATCGGTCGGTTTCGAGCATCAGGGAACATTGTATCCATTCACCACCCCTGTCGATCTACTGCGATTTAAGCCGCTCTCACTCTTCAATCGCTTGCGTGTCGGTATTGCCGTGCTGATGATGCGCCGGCGAGAATCGTATGCCGATTTGGAGAAGATCACTGCAGAAGAATTCATAATATCGCACATGGGCGAGCAAGCGTATCGGGTGTTGTGGGAGCCGTTGTTGCGTTCTAAATTTGGCGACCGGTACCGGGAAGTATCAGCCGTGTGGTTTTGGGGGAAGATCAAATTGCGCGGAGGTACCCGTTCTAAAGACGGAACGGGCGAGTGCCTGGGATATTTGAAAGACGGGTGGCAGCAAATCTATGAGAAGATGGGAGAGCAGATCGACGTTCAGGGCGGGCAAATTCATTTAGGCGAAATGGTTCGCAAAATCGCTTCGACCCCCAATGGAAAAGTCACTATAAAAACCCGCAGCCGCGAAGAGGAATTCGATCGGGTTGTCTTTACCCCCAGTGTTCCTAACTTTTTGAAGATGATCCCTGAACTGAGCGAAGAGTATAAAGAGTCTGTGAATCAGATCCCTTATCAAGGCAATGTGTGTATGATTTTCGGGATAAAGCAATCGATTAGCCCCTATTATTGGTTGAATATCACCGATCCCGATTCGCCGTTTGTGGCACTGATCGAACACACGCGTTTGTTTCAAGATGAAGATTATGAGGGCATGGTTCCGATTTATGCATCCCGTTATCTCAGCACAGACCATCCGTATTACAAAATGAAAATGCCGGAATTGAAAGAATTGTTTCTCACTCATTTGGAAAGGATATTTCCAAATTTTAAGCGGGAAGATGTATTGTCATTTACGTATTCGAAAGCCCCCTACACCCAACCGGTGATTGGTTTGAATTATTCCAAAATCAAACCTGCATTTGAAACCCCCATTTCGGGTTTGTATCTGTGTACGATGGTACAGATTTACCCTGAAGATCGAGGTATGAATTACAGCATCAAAAAGGCGGAAGAACTCTTATGCCATCTAGGCGAGTTGGACACTTTGTCGGCATAATACGAGAAAGATTAAAATTCGTCTTCTTCTATATCCAAATCGTCAAAATCTTCGTCTTCGTCGAAATCTTCGTCTAAATCGTCGTAATATAAATCTTCTTCGTCATCATCATCATCATCATCTTCTTCTTCTTCAAAAAGGTCTTCTTCGTCGTCGTCTTCTAAATACTCTTCTTCAAAACCAAATTCATCATCATCATCTTCCCAACCCATTGAATAAGGCATGAGATTGTCATCGGGGTGTTCGGGTTCGATTGAGAGTAGGGCGGGGAGGAAAAGATTTTGCCCATTGCCCACAATCCAAAAAAATTGAATGGATGTGTCTTTACCGACTTTGAAGTGAATCAAGTTCACAAGCCGTGGTGAATTTTCTTTGCAAACCCTCTTGGAAAAAAACATGTTTTTCATATAGCACCTCAACTCATTCATGGTTCCCAATCATCCTGTGTGTTATGGTATCTACTGTAACTCTACTCAGCTCGGTACATTACACTCACGGTATCTTAAGTCAATAGCTGATTTGAAAAACTTTTACTAGTTCTATTGTTTGAAATATACTGCCCAAAATACAACAATCAACCACAAAAATCCATTTATAATTAAAGGCCGGTCTGTGAGCAAAAGTTCTGTCGGATTTCCCCCTTCATCTTTTTTGTGTACAAGATAAAGATAACGAAACAAACCGTAAATCACAAAGGGGATTGTTAGTTTCATCCACGGGCTGTAACTGGGATTGGTTTCGTCGATGCAATATAGCGCATACGTTACTACAGTGGCGCCAGTAACAATCGAGATAATTTTATCCAGCAATTCTGTTGAATATTCGCGAAGAATTTCTCGATGATTGGCAGCGTTGGTATCCAGAATGACGATTTCATTGCGCCGTTTGCAGTAAGCCAGAAATAACGATACAAATAATGCGCATATATAAAGCCAATCCGAAGGAGTTTCATCTATTACCACAGCCCCTGCGATTGTGCGCAATACAAACCCCGCGGCGATAAACATTCCATCCAAGATCACAGTCGAGCGAAACGCATACGAATAAAGTAAATTGATTGTAATGTAGATCAGCCCAATATACAAAAAAGCCGGGTCTAAAAGTGCGGCGGCGATCATAGATGCAATCAACAACCCCGTGCAAACTATAACCACTGTGGTAATGCTTAACCTTCCTGATGGAAGAGGACGGGAGCTTTTTTTGGGGTGATTTCGATCCCGTTCCAGATCGGCGATATCGTTAATCATATAAACGCAAGAGGAAAAGATACAGAATAATACTACCGCCAAAAGGGTTTCAGCGACAGCAAAGGGTTCAAACACACGTTGAGCAAATATCAATGGAGCAAAAACAAATCCATTTTTTACCCATTGTTTGGGACGCGAAATTTCAATAAGGGCAGAGATCGATTGAAATATAGCCATAGTGATTCCAGTTTTATCGATTGTATAAAATATAGATTAAGGGTTTTTGGGAATATCGTGCCACATGATGTGCAAAAATTCCGTACATCCCATCTTTTTCCAAAATCGGTATCCCCGCTCGTTCAATGGAGAAACATTCAGCTGCATCACGGTAATTCCTCTGCGATAAAACCATCGGCGAATGTGTATCCATAATTCTTTGCCCACGCCCGTGTTTTGACTGGCTTCGGCTACTGACATTTCAGCGATAAAACCATATCGCTCCAAATCGAATACAGGAGGATTGTTTAGAATCATGCCAATAGTATATCCCAAAACAATCCCTTCTTTTTCGGCGACAAAAATAGCGTAATCGTAGTTTTCGTAAATCGAAAGCAAATATTCTTTATAGGCGGATTCATGATTGGGCGCCAATTTGAAACGGGGGTCATGCGTTAGATGAAGGTTCATCATTTCTTTCCACAACATGGTGATGGTGTCAAAGTCACTGACTCGCGCGCGGCGAATTGTGATCGAATCCATAATCTTCTTCCTTGACAGCCCGATACAGGAAGCACCGGAACGTATAACCACTCGGATAATATGGAGATGCAAACTTATCTGTCAAGGGACTTCCAATAGATGGCCGAATAGATGAACCAACACTTTAACTGGCTTATAAAATGAGGTAACGTGATAGAGTCGAGTAATAGGGGAATTCAATAGTTTTTTATGAATTCCAGCTCTGTATTTAATTATCAAAAACAAGGTATGAGGAAAGTGACAGATCATTTTTTAGAATCAACCATAGAGAAGGAGACAAAAAATGGGTGAAAAGAAAACTTCTTTATCACGTCGAGACTTTGGAAAGACCACCGCTGTGGGAATGACCGCGCTGGCCGGCTTTAGCATTGTGAAAAAAGTGAATGCCGCTGATGATCCATTAAAGATCGGCGTAATCGGTTGTGGCGGCCGTGGAACGGGAGCAGTCCAACAGGCGATTCAGGCTTCGGAGAATGTGAGCTTGATAGCAGTACACGATATTGTGGAACACAAAGCCAAACGGGCTGTTGAACGATTCAAAAGCAACGCGAATCTTGCCCCGAATATCAAAGTGGAACCCGATC
>CAZEZQ010000464.1:0-5199 GCA_964516245.1 uncultured bacterium
TTGATGGCATCGATACTCATCATACGCATTTTATTAATGGAACGAAGCACATCATTGACTTCGACTTCGTCTACATATTTCCGGTAGGTGAACGGGGTCACGAGTTGCATAAATTTTTCACCCACCGTTTTGTCGCCAGCCACTTGGCGGGCTTTTAGAAGGGATTGGCGTTCCCAATTCTGGCCGTAGCTGTGGTAGTAAATTTCAACCGCCATTAACGAAACCGCCAGGGCTCCCCGGTCCCCTTCAGGCCGCAGGCGGGTATCGACACGGTAGAGAAATCCTTCTTCGGTGGGCCGGGTGAGAATATCACAGACTTCTTGAATCACTTGGGTATAGAATATTTTGTTTTCAATCGAGCTTTTGCTACCGCTACCGGTCTTCCCATCTGCATCATAGACAAACATCAAATCCACATCGGAACTGAAATTCAACTCGCGCCCCCCGAGTTTGCCCATACCGATCACCGCCATGTGTGATTCTGTACCATCTTCTGCCAGAGGTTTTCCGTATTGTTCCGCAAAATCATGAAAGACCGTATCAAATACAAATGAAATCACCGCATCGGCGAGGTTGGAGAGTTCTTCGGTGATTGATTGAATGTCATCCAAATCGGATAGATCCCGCCAGGCGATCCGAATGGTTTCACGCCATTGAAATTTGCGTATGCCGAGTTCGGCATCAGTTTCGTGTGAGAGATACTCATCACGGCATTTCAACATGCGCTTTTTGGTGCGGGGTTTGGTAATATCGGGATCGTCATAAATAGCCTGGATAAACTCAGGCCGCGCCAGGCTGATCGTCGACAAACGTGGTGAATAATGGGTTAAATTGTAGAGACCTTGTTTGAATTCGTCTGACAAATCCTCTTCAGGCACACCCAAATCAATCATAGCGGATATGAGTGATTGAAAGTAATGATTAACATCCAAACGGCCTATGGTCATCTCTAATTCCTATCAGGGTCTACAAAACAGCCTTTCAAGGCTGTTCAAATTCAAGTCTCCCAAGGAGGGCGAGGTTGAAAATGCGCCGCGGCGTGCTCCCGCCGAGCCGTGAATGCTCCCATACAATACATTCAAGCCTTCCCCCACCAATTTAATAATCATTGTTTTTTTGATCCAGCTGCTTGTATTGATTGATTTTATCCGTAAACGCCCGAGCGGCAGCTGTGATATCTTCTTCTCCAACCACGGCTGTTACCACGGCTATCCTTCTAGCGCCTCGTTGCAAGACTTCATCCACATTGTGTAATTTTATACCACCCATCACGGTGAACGGATGCTGCACCTCATTGGTGACTTTTGTTATCATTTCAGGAGAAACTGGTGATATCACACCCTTTTTGGTTCCCGTTTGAAAGATGGGTCCGATATTGAAATAAGAAGCTCCATCTTGCACCGCTTGTTTGGCCTCGTCTACATTATGCGTGGATGCGCCGATTATAAAATGCGGGCCGCAGATTTTGCGGGCTTCGGCTACTGGGAAATCGTCTTGCCCTAAATGCACTCCATCAGCGCTGACTGCGAGGGCCACCTCAATGCGGTCATTCATAATAAAGGTGACATTGTTTTCCCGGGTTAGCTCACGAAGGCGGTAGGCCCAGGGGAGAATTTCGCGATCCGCCATATATTTATCGCGAAGTTGGATGGCGCCCACACCGCCTGCGATGGCTTTTTCGGAAACTTCGAGAAAATCTCTGCCATTGGAAAACTCGTTTCCTAGCACAACATACAAGCCAAAATCGAGTTTGTGCTGCATTGACCATTGTTCCATGGCCACCATCATGGGGGGCTCCAAATCGTAGCAGCGGTAGCGCAGCTGAGCCATTTGTGGGGCCAGCTGGGGGGCGAGGCTGCGCAGCGATTCTTCCAAACAGCGGAAAGATTCTTGCGCCCGGTGAAAATTGCTGCGGGTGAGATGGTATAAGTCTTCGTGTTTTTGCGCCGCAAACTCACGCCCTACATCACCAACGCTATCCCGGTTTTGCACTCCACGGCTTAATAGACCGGGTACTTGGGATAGAATGCGCCAGTGTTGGCTGCGGATTTCGCGCAACTGAGTCGCGAAGTCTTGTTGATCCAAAACAAACCGGGCGATATCACCAACCACACGCAGGGCTTCGGCGGCCCGGTCTGCATTGGCGTCCATGAAGCGGTAGAGGCCGGAATCAGTAGAATAAGAGTTTGAGGTCATGGGCAAAGAGTTGAATCATGATTCCCCTCTCCCAATCCCTCCCCCAATGAAATGGGGGAGGTTAGGAGGCAATGTCATTAACTTAAGACCAACTTGGGGAATGTCATCGGGAGGGCGAATCTCCTGATGAGCCGGTTTCTTCCAATACTTACGATTCACCAGCCAAGGCTCGGCGGGAGCCTCGCCCTCCCGCTTAAGTTAATGACATTGGGTTAGGAGGGGGTTAAGAGATTTGCTTATCGTTTCCAGTCAACCCTCCCCTAACCCCTCCCAATCTTGGGAGGGGAATTACTTCAAATCACTGAACGATTAATTCGAACAATCAAAAGTGGCTTGGTTTTAGCCGGGCCTTTTTTCGAAATGCAGAATGTTTGGTCTTAAAGCAGTTGTTATTTTAAAGTCTCCCCCAAGATGGGAGAAATTTAGGGAGTTGTAACTCATACGGCATCAACGATTTCAAAACGGTTCTTATGGATATGAAAGCATTCACTCTAATCGAACTCCTCATCGTGGTTGCCATTATTGGTATTTTAGCCGCCATAGCCGTCCCCAATTTTCTAGGTGCCCAAATCCGCGCCAAAGTTGCTCATTCACTGAGTGAATTGCGTACCTATCAGAATGTACAAAAATTGTATCTGATGGATCACAACGACATCCCCGGCCATTACGATGGAAAAGAAGAACATTGTCCCTACATTAACTTAGGGTATCTCAACGGCCCTTTGACCGATCCATTTACGATTGATGATCCGAATGTATTGGATACTTCACATCAAGGCATGTATCACAGCACTCACCTTCGTGATCCCAGCGGGGTAAGCATGATGAATCCCGACCTGATTGAACGGTGGCGCAGGAAAGGGCGTACGTATGTCATTTTCGGTGAAGGACCGGGGCCTGGGGGGTGGATGTATTACGATATCAGCAACGGCTTAACCAGCAGTGGAATGATTATCAACTTGGGTGAGCGGGGCAAAAAAGAACCGCGCTCGAACATGCCGCGCCGCAATTGTCTTTAAGGAGTTGTGTTTTCACTCCCGTTTAATCCCAATTCTTCCGCATGCGCTTGCAGCGCACTGATGATGAGTTGAATGTGTTCACCCATGTCCACGCCCAGCATCTCCACACCTGCGTTGATTTCGTGGCGGTCCACTTTGGCGGCGAAACTTTTGTCTTTCAATTTTTTCTTTACGCTTTTTGGCTTGAGCGATTGAATTCCGTCTGGACGCACAAAGCAACACGCCCCGATAAATCCAGTAAGCTCATCAATGGCCAACAGCGCTTTGTCGAGTTGTGTTTCGTAAGGCACGCCCCACGAAGTATGATGCGCCGAAACCGCATGCGCGATTTCATCTTCTCCCTGCTCGCGCAGCCAAGCCACGACACGATTGGGATGCTCGTCCGGCCACTGCTCATAATCCGCATCATGAATGAGGCCAGTAATCCCCCATTTCTCCACATCACTATCACCCCCGCCATACTCCCTCGCGGCTGCCCGCATGGCGGTCTCAACCGCCTTGGCGTGATACAATAACGCATCAGACTTGGTCCACTCGTTCAACTTCTCCCACGCTTGCTCCCGCGTAATTCCCATCGAATTTACCTCCAATATTTCTTATGCAATGTCACTTTCTTATAATCTTCCACCACTTTAAACATTTCTTTCAAGGGCTCCAAATACGGGCTGCCCATCGCCTCCTCTCCCTGTATTGTTTCAATCGCAATCGAATTCATCGGTTGGAAAGCGCGATTCATCCAATCATGAAACATTCCAAAATACCTTGGCAAATCCGCATGATCCGATGAGACACAGATCTCCAAATCTTTCCCATACCGGCGGCTTATAATAACCAAATCGTACCCGTGATATACCAAATGATTGCTGTTTCTTCGTGAAGGCAATATCCAAAACGCTTCAAGCCCCATCCCGCATGGCGATATGGGGTCGGTGGCGTTAATCCAATGATTTACGTTTTTAATACACCGATAGCATGTCAAAAAAACTAAGATTTTATTTCTTTGCTCCTTTACGTCCTTTTTGTCTTTTATGTCCTTTTCTTTTATGTCCTTTCACTTCTCCACATCCGAATACCGCTCCACTCCCCCACTTGCGGTCCATTCACACGCCCGTTGCAGCAACGCTTGAAATTCTGGTGCTTGGTAACTTTTCACATCGTGCCCCAATGGCGTATGAAACACCCGGCCTCCCTTATATTCCAACACAAATCCCATGGGTTCATCTTGTTTGGTGATGGTTGAATGCGCCGTCATCAGCACATCAATCTCGGGATCGCCTTCCAGACAAAAATACAGTTCATCTGAAGTTATAAAATCATCAATCCCTTTTGTAATGGGGTGATTCGAATCTTTGATGTTCACTTCGAACTCCTGATAGGGGTCGTGAGTCTTCTGGGTATCCCACACCCGCCCGATGATGTATTCATATTCAGGCCATGCCAATTCGTGGTAATTGGGCCATTCGCGAAACGCTCCACAAGCAAAATGCAATACCACCAATCCTTTGCCGCTTTCCATATAATGCACCAATCCACGCCGCGCTTCTTCACTGGGCATGGGAGATTCCCAGTTGCAAAAGTGCAGCACCATAGTGTCATATCTCTTTTCGGGGTGCGCCGCCAAAATTTCGACATCTTCGCTGACAGTAACAGAAAAATACGGCTGCCGTTCCAATATTTCCCGAATCACCGGCGTGGTCTCCCGCCATTTATGGCCTGGATAGTCCTCACCGGTAACGATCAACACCCGGATTGGCTCATCTGATTGTGCTTCAGCAAACGAGCAAAGATTCACAGTGAAAATCAAAAAAACAAGAACATATCTCATGATTGTGTATCTCCATAGTAGCTGTAATTCCTCCCCCAAGCCTCTGATCTTTACCCACAAAATATGAATCTTGAAGTTCCCCCCTTATTAAGGGGGGGTAGGGGGGATCTGGCTTTTCTCATACCGCCAAATCCCCCCAGCCCCTGCGGTGCTTACCCC
>CAZEZQ010000465.1:0-5187 GCA_964516245.1 uncultured bacterium
TGGGTGATGACCCCAGTACAGGCAAAAAACAGCGCAAACAAGACAACAGCGTCATGCTGGCCACCTTGCACAGCGCCAAGGGGTTGGAGTTTCCCTACGTGTTCATCTGCGGCATGGAAGAAGACCTGCTGCCCCACGCCCGTTCGGTGGTCGACAACACCGATGTGGATGAAGAACGCCGCCTGTTTTATGTGGGCATCACCCGCGCCCAGGTGCATCTCACACTTAGCTTGGTGCAAGAACGCACTAAGTTCGGCAAGAAAAAGAAACGCACCCCTTCCCGCTTCATCGCCGAAATCCCCACTTCCCTGCTCTGCAAACAATTCAGCCACAGCCTGAACTTTTTTGACAAACAGAAGATGAATGGGACACCGAAAGAAGCTACGGCGTAATCAAATTTCTCACTCCCACAACTAAGAATTCAAACCATTCGTCTCTATCAGTAATGGGTGAGTTCTCTACCCACTGCTTTAAACTGTATCCATCCCAAGTTCATCCCACTTCACGGGATAATACTTCTGAAATGTACTGATTCAGGCTGAGTTCCTTCTTCTGGGCCGTGGCGGCCAAACGGGCATGGAGATCTGGAGAAAGCCGGAGGTTGAATTTTCCAGAAAACGACTTCTGCGGTTTTTGCCCCAATTGCTTGCATGTTTCGATATGATGCTCAACCGCCTCTTGAAACCGCGCTTCAATTTCGTTCGCATCAGAGCCCTCAAACGAAACGATATCATTGATCCCCAAAATGCGGCCAACAAAACACCCGTCCTCTTGGCTGTAATACGGCTCGGCATAAAATCCTTTGTATTCCATCATGGTGAGACTCCTATACGCAGCAAAAATTGACGGATATCGATGACTTGATACGGTTTGATTTCTTTTTGTGGATGTGGCTTATGCATTTTCAAACTTAACTCTTGAGTATAAAAAACAACTCTGGAACCGGAACCCTCCATTTTTTGTACACCCAAACTGAACAATAAATTTTCTACATCGCTATATTTGATGTTTTTCCGAATTGGATTTTCAAATATTTGCTCCAATATTCTACGTTGTTTTTTATTCATTCTGATTTCGTCCCACCCTAATATAGTACCATATATAGTACTTTCCTCAACAGGAAATGGATCAGGTACACAGAGCTTTTACTATCTCAATGTCACGTTCCTATGGAAATTCATTGGAAGAATGTCCAGTAACGCTGCTTGCCAAGGGGAGCACTGAGATTCAATACAAACCGGGAGATGAGATCAATGGTATACAATCGCGCTTTGAACGCAGAAGAAATTAAGAATTTGTTTGATTCAACGATGGATGCTGTGTTAGAAGAATAATTGTTTCCAAATACTTCAGCGGGGATTTCCACCTTATTCCAACTCCCGCACCAGCCTGAAGCCCACGTGCGGGCTCTCATATTCAGGCCGGTTGCCAGAGCGAAAACTGACGCGGCAGATGTTCGGGTCAACTCCCCACGAACCGCCGCGCAATACTTTCTCCGGTGAGTTGTCTGTATAGCGTGGATTGGTATTGTCCAACTTAGTATATGCATCACATTCATACCAGTCGCTGCACCATTCCCACACATTGCCCAGCATGTCGTAAAGCCCGAATGCGTTGGGATGTTTTTCAGCCACCGGGTGCGGCCTCTCACCGCTGTTTTCCCGGTGCCAGGCATAGCCGTTCAAAGTTTCGAACGATACCGGTTGGCCGTTTTTCTCCATCCCAAACAATCCCGCATCACCTGCGCGGGCGCAATATTCCCACTCGGCTTCAGTGGGCAGCCGGTACTTGCCGTCAGTTTGTTGTTCCAAATTACGAATGTAGTTTTGCACTTCCCAAAACTTTACCGAATTCACCGGCAACTGATCGCCCTTAAACGCAGAAGGGTTGCGGCCCATCATGGCTTTCCACTGCGCCTGGGTGATTTCACATTTGGAAATCAAAAATGGTTTGGTGATTTTGACTTCCCGCGCCGGGGTTTCGCATTCATAGAAACTTTTCCAATAACCTTTTTCTTTCAGCTGGGCAGCCTTCTCTTCCACTGTGCCCATCACAAAAGAACCGGCGGGAATTTTAACAAATTCAATTCCATCGAACATCCCCACATCAAAGTTATCCAATAGCTGCTCTTGCAGCATATTGATGCGCTTGTGCAACTCTTTGATCTGAACCACGCCGCTGTTCTCCGCCTGTTTCAGACTGTCGCGGGTGTTCTTAATATTGAATTCAATATCGTTGATCTCTTGATTGTAATCTTCCCGGAATTCTTGCAACTGCCCGCGAAGTTCTTTGATGGCGTTTTCAATTTCGTTCCGGTCTTGTTCGCGGTTTTTTTGATAGGCCTCTTTGAGTGCATTGATTTCTTTCGACTGTTCCATCAACCGTTGCTTCAGTTCTTGGATGGTTGTCTGCTGCTGGCGAATGATGTCTTCCAAACTGGGCTGCTTTTCTTCATCCGAACAAAAAGAGGCTAGGGGGGAGAACATTGCAAGATATATCAGAAGAAGGGATAACAGCCGGTTTGGATACAATCGTTTGTACATTAGGTCTCTCAAAGTTGCTTCTATCCCTTCCCCAAGACTTTGATTGATACTCACAAATTGTTTCCCCCAACGGGGTACTATAAGATAGCCAGGGAAATCGCCCCTGGAAATGGAAAAGATAAGAAAACAAGCCCTGACAGGGCGGAATAAATGGTTGATCAAATGAAGACGAGGATGATTACTCACAATGAAATTTTGTGTATTTTTTTATTTCGCCCCGTTGAAGGGGCTTTGTATTCTTTTCTTAAATCTATCATTACACATCACGTTCGCTTGATGAATTTGAGTGGCGGCCGGGTGTTGCGTCCTTTGCCTTCAGGGTTGATGCCTGATAGATACAAAGCGGTGGCGTACACATCCCCATGATCAGGGGTAAACGATTTTTCATGCTTCTTGCGATCCTTCTTGAGATGGCCGGTGGCCGGGTCATACGCCGGGTCGAACGATCCATCCGGCATAATGGGGATGGGCATCAAAGTTTCATTCCCTGCCCCACCGAATTGAGTATAGCCCTTCACCTTGCCTCCCATAAAGGCGCAGGATGTCACCGGCCAGTGCTGCGAAATATCTTGCCCCGCAATCCGTTTCTTTTTTTCCGCTTCTGGAATGTTGCGCATCTCGATTGAATCAACATCGCCGTGAATGGTACGGCCAAATTCGGATGTCAAAACCAGAGTCGATAGATCATATAGGCTTTTGCCAGTGTTTTTGTATTCAGTGTTTTTCAGTTTTTTGACAAAGGTCTTCAGAGGGCTCCACAAATCTTCATTCATCTTGTCGGTCGTATCCAGCTGGCCGACGGGTGTGCCGTCCGGCTTCCACAGGCGCTTGCGGGTGTAATGGCTGTCAAACTTGCGAATGTCGCGGCTTTCCATAAAAGCGGCGCAGGTGTAACCCTGGCTGATCAACTCATACGCCATCATCGCCTGCACATTAACAGAGGGAGAGAATTTGGTGCGCGCTTTGTTCCCGTTCACACTGCGATAGGTGATCAGCTCATCATCGGGTTTGATATTGAATTCTTCTTTTAGTTGCTTGTCGTTGAACAAACGGCTGAGTTTGCTGGGGTCTAACGTTTTGCCCCGCTCCACCAGGTTTCGATAAATCGATTTGGCCGAATGATAGCTGCGAATCACTTCGGTCTGATTGTCATCCAAAATGTTGCCTTCGACATTGTCCAAAAAACTTTGAATGCGCATGTTTACCTGGTCAGATGACATGAGATACATGCGATGGAGAAAATCACGCAAGTCATCGGGCGTGCCCGCATAAATGGTATGCGCGTGCGACGGCCCCAGCGCATGGTAATAGCCTTTTCGCCCAGTGTATTGCAATTCGTTCAGTTCCCCATCCGATAACCACCAATGCCAGGTGATATGCGGAAGCAAATAGGGCTGGCCATAGACTTCGGCAAAGGCCTGCATCACCGAGCGTTCATCTTCCCCGCGTTCTTCGGTGGCCCTCATATTATAGGTGCCCATGTGGCAGCGCAGTCGCTCTTTCGAGTGGCCCGAACCGGTATACATCGAACTGAGTATCGCCATATCGGGGAACAATTCTTCACCCTCTTTGGCCAGATAGCCGTAGCGAATCCCTTTCTTTTCGTATATGCCGTAATCTTCTTTGCCGAACTCCAACACGCGGTAGCGCTCTTCGGATATATCGGTCCCACGATTGACTACGTTATTCACCGTCCACACCGGGTTAAACATGTCGTAGCCCATCCACCCGCCTTCGATGAACCAATACACCAAAAAGTGCGGATCTTCGACTTCATTGCTCTTGTCTGCCGCCATAGCAAATGCTTTCTCATTGGCAGGCAGGCCGAAGGTCATGAAATAGGTGAGAAATTGGGAACAACTGATTGTGCCGGTCGAAGCCGCAAATTGTTTAAGGAACTGACGCCGTCTCATGGGTCCTCCTCATTTCGCCTTGATACAAATCACTCAAGACAATTGATTTGATTAATGCTTTCAATTGAAAATCATGTTCGTGCACGGTTTGCCAGAAATCATAATACACATCACGTTCGTCTTGCTCGCAGCGCAGTTCACGGCCCAAGAAGAAATTGCAATGAGTGTTGATAATGGTGCGAATAAACTTTTCTTGATTTTTGGCTTTTTGTGAAAAGGCCACCATGCCCATGCCTTTGTAGGGGTATGAATCCACCAGTTGTTGATCGCTGTTGTCGATGGGCATGCCGCGCTCATCATGGGCGCGGTATTTGCCGTCGTCGGTCCAACGCAGCCGTTGATAGGCCAGCGGAGTGAGAATTTTATGGCAACTATAGCAGGCGCTGCTGGGGTCGGTGGTCGAGGCTGCAGTGGCGCCATCGCGCTGATCAACGATCTCCGGCGGCACTTCAAACACATACCCCAGAAACTTCTCGGCGACCTGCGCCGAGTAATTAAAGTGCGGCAAGCCGGGTTTGCCTTTAATGAAACCTTTCATGGTCAACAAACCGGTATTCCCATAATAATCCGGCCTGTCCACCTTTTCAAATTCAGTATTCACGGTGTAATCGGCAGTTAGAATTTCCTGAAAAGGCCTGTCATTGTAACAAATGTAACTCCACAAGCGGGCCGGCTCATCTTCTTCGACAGTTCCCTGGCTTTCGAGGTATAGGCGGATGCGGTGGAAATAA
>CAZEZQ010000466.1:0-5177 GCA_964516245.1 uncultured bacterium
TAGGGGTTTTATGTTTCTTTTTTCCAGGGGCGATTGCCCCTGGCTATCATATGGCACCCCCGTTGGGGCTAGAAACTTTTTTATTAGGCTAAATGGATACCACCAGTTGTTTCTATTTTTATTTAGATGGAGACATTTCGGCAAAAAGTCTGTTCCAGAAAACAGCCACACAATATATAGCACGCAGGTATCCAATCCGCACTGTGTGTTGTTGCAGGCGAGGACGCCCACCAAGGCGCGTCTATGACCTGCGCTCCAAAAAGACTTTTTGCCGGAACGTCAGTTTTATTTTCATTCACACAAAGATTTGCAAAATCTATATGAGAAGAGTAATTTTATGGATGCATATGAAATAAATGAACTATTTTCAAGTGAATTGAAAATAAACAAGGTCGAAGACCACAATGAAATTGAATTTAATTCCTATGATGAATTTCTTACTTTGTATGAGGAAGGCAAGATTGATGTCTTTATATATTATCAGACTCAATTTGTAGAGATTCTTGGAGATGAACAAGAACAAATCTATCATATAACTCTTATGTTAATACCAGTTGCTTTGTCATTGCTTTCTATCATACTGTCTATTGTATTTAGAAATCTACACTTTCTTTTTGGGATTTTTACATCTATTCTGGGTTTATTAATTGCTCTGCCTTTTGTTATGAGAGGATTCATTAGTAAATTGTTTTTTTGTGTTTTTGGCCTATCTATATATTTTTTGATTATGGGAGAATATGTCAATTTTTTTATTGCATCTTCATATTTAATCAGTCATTTTTTTGTCAGTGTTGCTAGACACCAATGTAGAATTTTGGTTAATACAGCTTTGACGATTCGGCAAAAAGTCTTTTTTGGAGCGCAGGTCATAGACGCGCCTTGGTGGGCGTCCTCGCCTGCAACAACATGAAGTGCAGATTAGATACCCATATTACTATATATTGTGTCACCTTTTGATGGATCAGACTTTTTGCCGGTTCGTCAGCTTTACTAACTTCTGAAGCGTTTTTTATATGGCTCCATGAAAATGGCATGATTCACATAATTCGCAAAGAGTAGCAAATGCAGTTTGGGTGCTTTACACCACTTCACCGCCGTGGCGAACAAGGTGTCCCTACAATCACTTGTTCGAAATAAAATTTTCAACTATCTTTGGTTAGATTTACGATGGGTATTCGCTGTAACTGAAGATCTGAAAAAGTTCAATTGAAGGTACAAATCAGATACAGAAATCTGGCAAAAAGCCTGTTCCAGAAAACGGTCACACAATATATAGCACGCAGGTATCCAATCCGCACTGTATGTTGTAGCAGGCGAGGACGCCTGCGCTCCAAAAAAGACTTTTTCCCGAATCGTCAGACTGGGGTTTTTCTTATTCACAAATGTTTCGAGCCGCATTATATTTAGAATGCGAATACAAGAGACCACAGGAAAGAAGTTTGATTGTTGAGGAAGTGTGCAGTTGAAGAATGAAACCATCAATCATAACCCGGCGGAAAAAGCCGCGCCGCCACTAAACAAAGACGCTTGGCCCTGGTTGCACAGCCAAATGCTGCAGGTCGGTATCCTACCTTATGCGGTTGCGCTTATGCTGGGCATATTTGTTGGGCTTGGCTTCTTCACCTTCGATTATGGCGAAGGCTCTTCTTACCTTTCTGATGACCCGGCAGCCTGTGCGAATTGCCACGTTATGCAAGACCACTACGACGCATGGCTAAAATCCAGCCATAAGGATGTGGCGACCTGCAATGATTGCCACCTTCCCCATAATTTTTTGGGAAAGTGGATCACCAAAACAGACAACGGATTCTTTCATTCGCTTGCCTTTACAACCGGGAATTTTCATGAGCCGATTCAGATCAAACCCCGCAATGCGCGGGTGACGCAGAATGCTTGTCTTTATTGCCACGGCGATTTTGTGCAAAATATGCTCCCTCATAAATCTGGCGGCGACATTCTTTCCTGCGTCAAATGCCACAGTGACGTCGGCCATGATGAGCGGCCGTAAATCCATTACAACGGAGGTCTATAAGGTAATTATGAACAAAGAAAATAATACGCAACCAGAGAAAACGAAATCCCGCAAATGGCCTCTGGTACTTTCGATTCTTTTTGCGATAGTTGCTGTCGCGACATTTATTGTCACGTCTGTCCTCGTCACCATGTTCGAGCATAAACAAGAGGCGCGGCAGCCTTACCTTCGTGTGGCCGAGGTGAATGAAGTGACAACAGACCCTTCGGTATGGGGCCAGAACTGGCCGCACCAGTACGATCAGTATCTCATGACAGCTGGCTCGGAATTTTATGGCGGATCCAGCGCTATGACGACTAGCAAACTCGAAGAAGATCCTTGGCTGAAGCGCATCTACGCCGGTTATGCCTTCAGCCTTGATTACCGCGAGGCGCGCGGCCACGCCTACATGCTCCACGACCAGGTGCTGACTGAACGCGTTACAGAACGGCAGCAGTCGGGCGCTTGTCTTCACTGCCACGCTTCAAACACTGTGCTTTATCGAAAAGTCGGCCTTGAAGCGATGGGCAAACCTGCTACGCGCGAAGCGCTAGCCAGCGAGGATTTCCAGATGGATGCGGTCATCAAGGGATTCGAAGAATTGAGCACCTTGCCTTATCATCATGTTCTCGCTCAGCTGACGCAGATGCCCGATGGAACACCAGATAATGATGATGAGGCTATTGCACCACCACCGCCCGTCGAAGGTTTCGATCCATCAAAACTGTCCAAAGAGCACTTCAATATGAGCGAGGCGCACCCTGTGAGTTGCATCGACTGCCATGACCCAGAAACCATGTCGATTCGGGTCACACGGCCTGGTTTTATGTTAGGCATAGCCGATCTGGCGGAAAGTGAAGAGCCAGTCCCGCATCTGCCAAGCATCGAACGTTGGAGGGAGAGCGACCGCGAAGAACCATACAATCCAAATGAATTGGCTTCCCGGCAGGAGATGCGCTCGATGGTTTGCGGCCAATGCCATGTGGAGTACTACTGCGCCAACAAGATGACACTGACTTTCCCTTGGGGCAATGGCTTAAAAGTTGAACAGATCGAACAGTTTTGGGATGAGCAGCAGTTCCCCGATGGTTCTGAATTCTATGACTATTCGCATGGCGAAACAGGAGCACCGGTGTACAAAGCGCAACACCCTGAATTCGAATTGTGGAGCCAGGGCATCCACGCCCGCTCAGGCGTGAGCTGCGCCGATTGCCACATGCCCTATGAACGCCAAGGCGCCATGAAACTTAGCAGCCATAACGTGCGCAGCCCCATGGAGAACATCAACAACGCCTGCCAGACATGCCACAATGTTTCAGAGGACGAATTGCGCCTGCGAGTTGACGGTATCCAAGAGCAAACCGTAGCCCTTACACAGCGTGCCGCGAATGCCATGACCGACATGCTCGATGCGATCCTCGAAGCGAAAGCCGCGGGCGCCACCGACGAGCAGCTCTCTGAAATTTATGATCTGCAAAAAAAAGCGATGTGGCGGCTCGACTATATCAGTAGTGAAAACTCCAAGGGCTTTCACGCCGACCAGGAATCTGCTCGAACTCTTGCTGAATCTATCGACTACAGCCGTCAAGCGCAAGCTCTCGCCGCAGCGCTTCGCGCTCCAGAAGCACCAAGCACGGCAGACCTGCCCCGTGAATCTGTACATGGCATCACCCCAAGCGAAAATGCCCCGGTTAAACCCAAACTTCCCGACGAGGAGTAAAGAAGATCCGGCAAAAAGTCTGATTTAGAAAACGACTACACAATTTATATAGTAACATGGACATTCAATTCACACTGTATGTTGTTGCAGGCGAGGACGCCTGCGCTCCCCCAAAAAAAACTTTTTGCCGGTTCGTTAGTAAATCATTCCAAAGCGGGGACAAATGTAGTTTGGTTGCCAAGGGTAGAATGTTGTTGATTCTACCCTTATACGTTTTACTTACATATTGAAATGTCTATTGTAAAGATTATTTCGCAACTTTGACACACATCATCCGGCTTTGGTCTAGGATTTTCCACATAACCTCACCATCCATGTTCATACATGACATCTCATTAGGAATAATCGGCGTGGTCTCATATACACTGCGCTCTTTTAATCCTTTTGGTATTGCTCATCACTGACGTGTTCCATCCATTCGACAGGGCTGCCATTGACGCTTTCCTGAATGGCGATGTGTGTCATGGCTTTTGTGGGCGAAGCGCCGTGCCAGTGCTTCACATCCGGTGGGAACCATACCACGTCACCTGAATAAACTTCCTTAATTGACTCACCTTCCTGCTGCACCCAGCCGACACCTGAGGTGATGATAAGGTGTTGGCCAAGCGGATGCTTATGCCACGCAGTCCGGGCCCCGGGCTCGAATGTAACACTGGCACCTGAAACCTGTGAAAGCTCTTTGGTTTGGAAAAGTGGATCAATGCGCACCGACCCGGTAAACCATTCAGCCGGACCCTCTTGTGAAGTTGTTGAATCAACTCTAGTGATATCCATGTTTTTCTCCTGTCGTTTATTTAGAAAGTTCTGAGTTATTTGCTTATCGGTCTTGGATGAGGTGGCCGGAATCTTCAGGGCGATGTCCTCAGAAACAACAATATTGTTCGAGTAAGCGCCTTGCGTCAATTGGTTAATATAGTATTAATCTCGGTCGTCGTAGGTCAGCACCCGATCAGCATAGTATTGCTCCAGATGTTCATGATAGCGATCCCCTTGTATAGTTATTTTTGATGCAGCGGCATGGTACACGGATATCGATACCATCCATCCTGATGCCGGCATTCTATGGTGGTGTTGGAGTTTGTCAAAAAACACATGGACCATGGAAACCGAAAGTGGATACCTACAAATACTTCATCGAAAGCGATGGCGAGTTATGCATCAAAGCAGAGCGCTTCAGCCAGCAAGTACCCTCGACTTATTCCAAATACGATGAACCGCATCGCTGAGTTCTCAAAACGGACAAAGCTGAATATAGCGGATAGGGATTTCTGCAAGTGCTTCCCGACGAATGGCAGGAAGGTGGTTCGGGCCCCAGCTCGCCACGCGACAATTCCAGAGCCAGGCTCGTATGAAACATTCACGTAAGTTCTGAAGTTCTAAATGGTTATGCGTACGCTTCGTTGGTGGGCTGAAGCCCACCCTACACTTTGTGTTTCATCTTGATAT
>CAZEZQ010000467.1:0-2813 GCA_964516245.1 uncultured bacterium
AAAAGACCAAAATATTTAGGGGCCAAAATTTTCTTTTGACAATGAATATGTTTTGAGTATATAACGATATTAATAGCATTGCCTGTTTGAAGAACGATGATCATTCACGATCTCACCGCTGTTCCATTTGCCCTGAATACTATCATTGCGGTATCTACCGCTGGCATCATAATATTTTTTCGTGGTATCAACCCGGTTTACCATCACGCCCGGTTTATCCAAAGCCAATTCGTTTTGAATTAAGCCATTGGGAGTGATAAAGCGGCTTTGCCAGCTTCGAGGAGCGCTGGAATTGTTCATAGAGACAAACATGTAGTTGGTTGCCGCCCGCGTTTGCATGGTTGGAGGCATGATCTTGGGATGGATGGAACCTTCTTTTTGCCGCGCGTTGTGGAACGATTGAAAAAGCAATTGCACATTCATTAGGCTGTATTGCCTGTACAATTCAGGGAATCGCAAGTCGTAACAAATCAACAAACCACATTTGACACCATTCAGTTCGAAGGTGACGAAATGATCACCCGGAGAATAGTGCTTTAAGTCGCCTGAGGTGCAGAAGCGTTTGTCATAACGGTCGATCACCTGCCCATCCGCATTGATGACATAGAGGGAGTTGTGTGGTTTGTTCTCACCACTCAAGCGATGGGCGCTTCCCAGTATTACCCAGATATCCAATTGATCTGCCACGCGTAGAATGGATTCGATCTCCTTCTGATGCAGTTCCCAATCATAGTTCTCCATGCTTTCGCGATCCACACCGGCATAGCCGGATAAGGCGACTTCAGAAAAATGAACGATATCCGCATTCTCCTGTTTGGCTTCTTTCATTTGCTTCTGAATCCACATGGAATTTTCCGAAATATCGCCGGAAACCGGGAATTGACAGGTTGCCACATTGATGACTCCATCGTTGGTTGGTTCGTTATTCTGAGCATAAAGAACGGTCTGCATTGCGTTGGAAACGCAAAGAACTAATAGAAGAGAAAAAGTGCAGCGATACAGTCTTTTCATTGTTTGTCTCATTGGTACCTCGTAATCATATATGATTTAGAAAACATTTACGTTTTAAGTTTTAAATCATATTCTGGATGGTGTGAAGTTGTTAGACAAGATAGCATGAAACGCGTCAAAAAACAGAGTGGACGATTCGGCAAAAAGTCTTTTTTGGTGCGCAGGCGTCCTCGCCTGCAATAACATACAGTACAGGTCGTATAACTGAGTTACTATATATTGATTGCTCGTTTTCTGAACCAGACTTATTGCCGGTTTGTCAGAGTGATTGTGCTGGGAAGCAAAATGCAGAAAACGGAATGCTTTCCATCAAAAGTGATTTGTTTTTTCAGAATAAGAAAATATTTAGTCTTTTTTTGATGCGAGCAATCCCTCTTGTATCCAATGATACACGGGGTCTTGAAGAACATCGGCGGCGAGTTGATTTCCGGTTTCGTTCCAATGGGTGTCGCGCAGAAGATAGAGGGTTTTTTCTTGTGAATGTTCAGAAAAATACGGTAGTAAATTCATACTATGGATTTGTTTTTCTTTCAACAAAGCCGCCAATGTTTTTTGCGGTTCTTGAAAGTCGAAGGCTTCGATCAAAAAATCTGTTGATAACTCAGCCAATTGTTTTTGAAGGTTTGGTTCTACTTGGATTTCAGAGGGGAGAAAAATCACAGCGAAAAGAATGTTTTTTTGATGGCATAGAGACTGTATTTGTTGAATGATTTTGGCTGTCTGTTTGAAATTGTTTGTATCCCATTCGATGCGGTATTCAGGTTTCAAATACAATCGCGCTTGTTCGAGAAGCACCTTATCGTATTGTTCTTTTGACATAAACGAAAAGTCGGGAACAATATGCTTGGGGTTTTTCAACGTTTTTTCATCGATGTCGGGCATGCGTTGATGGATGTCTAGAAGTGTGCGTGTCTTTTGAATGGCATTAAGAAGGGCCCAATACAAGCGGAAATGGTGGAAATAATTGTATAGGGGGAGTTGTTCATAGTTTTTTTGATCTTTGCTTATCGGCAACTCCGGGTGAATGTCGTTGGGGCTTCTTTGGTTTTCACGAAGATCATTGCCTACATAAAAAAACAAAAGCACACCATCAGGTTGAAAATCAACACCATATTCTTTCAAGTACGCTAGATAATTCACAGGTTGATACCCCGGCACGCCCGAATTGAGTATTTCAATGTTATGGTTTTGGAAGCGCTTATTGAGTTGTTTTTCCAGAAGAGTGAGGAAATTGTAATCGTAATGAACCACGCCATATGTAAATGAATCACCCAATGCCAAAATTCGGGTGGTGTTGGAGGGTTTTTTGCGGGAATATTCTTTGTCCCGCATGCCCAATGAATTGATCTGTACGGGTGACGACAAGCCGGGGATACCGCTGAGTTTCCGATTGGGACGCAATCGAAACCCGCAATGCGGGTCTAGCGCCATAATCCGGCTCATCATGAGTTCTTCGGCCTGAATATCAAAAAATCGCATCCCACCTTCGAGTAACATTAAAGCGATAATGATTGAGATGAAAACCAATAAGGTATTGATTAAGGTTGATTTGATGAATTTGGAAATCGTATTGTTCATGTAGTTGGTATTGTCAATTCCTCCCCCAATCTTGCGAGGTGAGATATTTCCAGGGGTATATCTTTTATTTTGAATTTTACCAATTTCTTCTTGCATTTGGAATGGTTTACTTCAAGCAATTCTATGGAAATGGAAATGGAAATGGAAAATGTCGAAATGTGGAAAGTTGAAAAGCGATAATTATGCAGGTGGTCGCCGTCTGCGCTTCAATAGAAAATGATATT
>CAZEZQ010000467.1:2823-5175 GCA_964516245.1 uncultured bacterium
TAAGAAAGTCGTTTATAAACTATCTTTGTGAGAAAAACTAATGTAACTTCCATGCATGATCTGAAATGGAAGATGGTTGGCTAGCAGGTACTAGTTTCCATACGTGAATCATGCTGTAGCCCCATTCATAGCCGGGGTCACCGTTGTGTTCGATAAAGTATAAGTATTTATTTTCAGAATCGAAGGCGATTGCACCGGCGACACCATCTCCTCCCACTTCTTTCATGGAAAATTGATCCAAGTCGAAGACAGCATACGCTTTTGGTTCATGAGGAAGCATGGTTCCACTGGCTACTGCCGCCAAGTCATTGGGATTGTAGAACATCAATCCTGTTTTCCATTGGGTGCTCCCGTTCCCCCGGCTCCCGAATGGAGGTTCGGGTATATCGATGACACTGTGAAAAACACCTAGGTCATCCGGCACTGCGGCGATATGAAATAGCCACAACTTGCTGCTTTCCTACTTCAAACCAAGCGCCCCCTTCACCCATTTGTCCCATCGTCCAATTGATGTTGCGGTTTTCAATAGTTCCACCTGAACTATAGCGAAGCAATTCTACCGCTTCGATTGCCTCCCCTTGTGAAGGCAATTCACCGTTGGGCCAGGGATTGACGGCATATAAACTTGGTCCGTGTGATGGAACACCGCTGCCGCTGATATAGGTGTTGCCCACCATCAGCCGATTGCCTTGAACATGGGCTTCAGCCCAAGCAGAAGGGATAGCAAAAAGGATCTTTGAAGTGAGAGTGGGTGATACATTGTTGGGCGGCAATCCACCAATGTGCCAGGGGCCAATGGCTTGATCCAACGCAAGAGAAAAGGCGCCCTGGCTGGGAGCGTTTTCATCGGTGTTGTAACTGTTGCAAATACTGTAATAAAGATGCCCCCCTATTGTGCTATTCCCACTGTGATAGGTTAAGCCTGCCGCACGCATGCCACCACCATGAGGAACGGTTTCACCATCATATACGGCTGGCCAAAGATTCACTGGTTCTTGCAAAAGCCGTGCGCGTGGCAAATCATCAACCGAATCGGAACGAACCGGTTTTGGAATGCTGATTTCGCAGATTTCATTATTCAACTGAGTGAGAAAATATAACGATCCTGCGAATTCTTCTACTGGATTGAATCCGGGATTCCCTTCTGGAACGTAAGCCAGGCCTGAACTGGCATAATCAAAATAGCCCTCCATCTGATCGGGCAATCGAATGCCTCCCAAATAATCCAATTGCTCCCACGGATTGATCAAAGCGCTTGAATTCCATTCTGGCGAGGTGATGGTTACGTTTTCGGAACGCTCGCTCTCATTTCCATTCCGCCGGTTTGGATAACTTTTCGTGGGGTAGGCTCCAAAGGGAGCGCTATCCAAAGCCGTGATGGAATATGTGTATGTAGTTTCCGGTTCGACATTCAA
Source organism: uncultured bacterium (assembly GCA_964516245.1). Lineage (GTDB taxonomy): Bacteria > Hinthialibacterota > Hinthialibacteria > Hinthialibacterales > Hinthialibacteraceae > CAZEZQ01. The sequence continues at coordinate 4,239 of CAZEZQ010000467.1, forward strand.
ATCGATATAGTGCAGATTCTCTTCACCCAGATAATCGATCATTTCACGGTGAACCACATCATACAATTCATCATTCCGGTAGATCAAATACCGGTTAACGCCTGTCGCATATTCACCCAAGTCTTCTGAGGCTCTCCAATTCAAACGTAATACGGTTTGTCCATTTCCAGTGGTTGTTGATTCTGGAAACACTTCCACCTCACTGGGTGGAGTGGGCGGTTGCAGATCGGCTTCATTGCTCCACTCAATTTTGCTCAACACAATGTTGGGATTACTCATCCCTTTACAGATATTGAGTTGAAAATGTTCGCCGGTGGATGGAGTGCTATTCGGATGATTCAGCATGCTTTCATCAGAGATGTAATGAATCACTTCCACCAAAGATTGAGGTGGCGTTTCCCAACCCTCTGGATTGATCATGGTATACCAGACATGACTGGGGTCATTTGGATCTGGTTCATTGCCGTCTGTAAAACTCAGGCGGGCATAGAAATATTCAGTATCGGTTGAACGATTGTAAAAGGTGGCAATGATTGTATGGCCTGTTTCAAATGCAATTGGGCTCTCGCCTTGAATGCCGTAGTAGGCGAATTGGCCTTCTGGAACATCTTCAATTTCTGTTAAGCCTTGATGATTGGGATTCCCGTTTGGATCAACAAACTGAGTGTGTGATACATCTCTGAAAATGTTGTTCCAATCACTATGAAGTGTATCTGTTGTCTCCTCATTGATTCCAAAATCAACTAAAGTCCAACGTTCAGCATTGCTGGGTATAGATATGAATAGAATGAATACCAAAAAAAACCAGCATAATTTTGAATGCATTCTGTGTGATTTTCTTTGGGAAATGAGAATCGTGTTCATGATTATGATGCCCTTCTAGTTGGGATTTGTGGGAAAGCACAAGAGGCAATGTAAGAGCAGACAGTATGATGAC
>CAZEZQ010000468.1:0-5164 GCA_964516245.1 uncultured bacterium
ACTTGTACATGGCGAAAGCAGTGGCCAATGAGCCCATCTCTGATTCAACCCGCGATAACTTGGCCCGGATTTGCGCGTTCAAAAAATTCGGGACCGCGATGGCTGCGAGAATCCCAATGATGGCAACCACAATCAATAGTTCGATGAGTGTAAATCCACGTTTCACGATGCTTGGTCCTCCCTGGAGATAATTAACAAAACAAACAATATCTCATTATATACAATTGAATTACAAAAGCGATATACAGGTCAATGAATTGTATGAATTACATTCAGAAAAAGAGGCTGCTGAAAGCAGCCTCTAAAAATAGTTTATATAAAATTCTTTTATCGACGTTGATTGGCGTCTTTGCTATAAAACTCTTCTCCCCGGAAAATATCGCCTGGAGAGACTAAGCCGTTGCTGGGATGATACCATGCTCCAGCCAACCAGCCAGCGCCCGGTTGAATGAATGCAACATTAGTATAGGCTTCATCTGGCCCGCAGCTTCCGATTTTCCATGACGAGTTTCTCCATGCCTTATACCAGGGGTGGCTAGAGCTCCCATTGTAATTATGGAATTCATCCGTGCCATAATCGTAGGTGAGTTTTCCATTGGCTCCACCCACACGATGAACGACACTGTTCTGCAACACATCTTTCGCTTGAAAGACATCCGGCAAAATGCTGCTCATATAGGCTGTTGGAGTGGTAAGTTTGGCGTATGAGATCGCCCATCCATGACTTTCGGTTTGGGTGTCGTCAGGTGGCTTGCCTTCATCCAATTTGTAAAGCGTTAGTGCTGTAGATAAGGCTTTCAAATCCGCCTCAATCCGCGCCAGTTTTGCTCGAATTTGCGCGTTCAAGAAATTCGGGACCGCAATCGCGGCAAGAATTCCTATAATCGCAACCACAATGAGTAGCTCAATCAGAGTAAATCCTCTTTTCACGATACATGAACCTCCCAGCATGAAATTTGAATATAAGACACCTTCTATTTTAACAGATTCAATCACAAAAGCGATGCTTTCGTCAATCATAATTGTGAAGAGTTGTCTTTTCTAACCCTTGAACCTTTGGTTTGGACGATCAAACTTGCAAAAATGATATTTTGATAAAACCCATCTTGGAGCGCAGGCGTCCCCGCCTGCCTTGTTGTAAAGACGCAGGCGTCCCCGCCTGCCTTGTTAAAAAGATGCAGGCGACATCGCCTGCTTTGTTATAAAGACGCAGGCGCCATCGCCTGCCTTATTATAAAGACGCAGGCGACATCGCCTGCTTTGTTATAAAGACGCAGGCGCCATCGCCTACCTTATTATAAAGATGCAGGCGAGGACGCCTGCGCTCCAAAATTTGACTTTTCCAGATTATCGAAAAATATTTACTGAAAGGAAATTTTGAAATGGAATCATCCATAGATCGCATCCTCGCAGGGCATTTTATTATTTGGGATTTCGTCGCCATGGCCGGCATGTTAACTTTTGGCAGCCGCTTTTTGGTTCAGTGGATTGTTTCAGAAGTCAAGAAGGAAAGCGTAATCCCGGTGTCTTTTTGGTATCTTAGTATCATAGGGAGCCTGTTGAATTTAAGTTATGCCTATTTTTATCTCGCCGATTTATGGATGACCCTGGCTTTTCTTCCCAATTGCGTGGTCTACACACGAAATTTGATGTTGATTGGGAAGAAGAAAAAGCAGGTTGATACGCTGACAGATTAGTAGTACGTCCAAAGGGTAAATTAGGGTACTAGCTCTCCCCTAGATAAGCTGATCTTTACCCAAAAAATGTGAACCTTGGAATTCCCCCCTTATTAATGGGGGGTAGGGGGATCTGGCTCTTTTCATATCACCAAATGCCCCCATCCCCTGCGGTGCTTACCCCCCTTAATAAGGGGGGCCAAAAACGTTCCCCAAACTTGTGGGTAAAGATCGGCTTGATAAGGGGGGGATCAACAATGGGTACGTTATCAGTTCATCGTTGATAGACTACTAGAACTTAATACCCAGCTTCCGCTTTGCTTTCTGCTTGGATTTTCTTTTCTGTTTCGCTAAGCGGTTTGGTTACTTCATAAACCCGAAATGTTTCCAATGGTATATCTTGGAAAAACCGATAAGGGATATTGGGTCCCCAGCGAACTGTAACCGCGTAAAAACTGGCTTTACGAAAATTCATGGTTCGCATGGGGATGGTTCCTTCGTACACTTTCGTTTCCAACAGGTTGCAATGAGTCTCAGTGTAGTCTCTAAAGTCTAGGAAGACTTTGTCTGGAGCAGCCACTTCAGTGACCACGAGAATGTCTCCGGGTTGGGGAAACTCGCCCCAGCGGCTGAGTTGACGCAGTCCATTGCGCTCGGCGTAAAACATCCACCCCCAATGAGCCACATACCAAATCGTATGGTCTTCATCCCAATATTTTTGCCGTACTTCGCGCGCGAATTTGCGGTATACATTGGCATATTCATAATCGGCTATGTTGGCAATGAAACTGAGCCCACCTTGCAAAACAAGCAACACAATGAGAACCGGTTTTATCGCCCAGATTCGCGGTATGGGTTGATGTTCGAAGGCGCGAAAGGCCAAATACACCATCGGAGGGATGCCGGTGATTAAATGGCGCACCGCGTTGAAGGGTACGAATATCGCGCTGAACAACACCGGCGCGCACAACCAGGCGAAGAGGAACAACGAATCTGTGGCTTGTTGATCGCGTGGATTTTTCAAGAAAGGGAGCCCGCCGCGAAACCCGATTTCAAGGCATAAATACAGGGTCATCGCACCGGTAATGCACCAAAACAGAAATGCGGGGTCATTTTCAAAATTGGCTTCGCCCCAGCCTCTAAATTCTTGCGCCCAGTAAAAAGCGCCAAAACCGACAACAATGGTGATAAGAAGTGATATCCATTTCCCCCGCGCAATCCGGTCCCAAATCAGGGCGGGAAGTATAAGCAATATGCTGCTGACGATCACCAACGCCGCCAGCGATAATTCAGATTTGGTCGCGCCGGCTTGCAGCTCGCGCTCAAGCAGCAAGTAGACAATATGCACCTTGCCATACATTATATAATTATGCAGGCACCATCCCCCTAATAGGACGAAAATGGGCCACACCCAAACCATGGAGCGAACTTTCCCTTTAAGAAACGGGTAAAGGGCCAATACCGGCAGGAAGATGATGGACGAATATTTTGTTAATACCGCCAAGCCCGCCAGTGTTCCCCCGCCTAGCAAATAGCGCCAATCATCTTTGTCGGTTCCATAGACATACAAGGCCACCGATAGCGTTCCCAACGCGGCGGCAGGGACATCGCGCATGACATTGGTTGAAATGATCACGGCGGGGCTCAGCATGACGAACAAAACCGGGAGCCATACCGACCGGCAAAACCGTTTGGCCAAAGAAAAAGTCGCTGCACCCAGCAGAAATGCAAACAACATCATGGCTGCGTGCAATACGATTTCTGAATAGTTTGAAATCCAGGCAAAGGGGGCAAGATAGTAACTGAGAAGAGGGGGATTGGTGGTGAGTTCCCAAACTGGCGCTTCGAAACCAAACCAGTCAAACTCTCCATAAAAAGGATCGAATGGATGCTCTATCACCAGCCCTGAAATGTGCAATACGAAGGGATCATCAATGTGATACGGTTTATTTAAAAACGGTACGGACGTGGCCAGTACAATCAACAAAATCCAAAGCAAATTTCTCTTGTTGAAGAGATCTTCCACAATTGCCTCCCCAAAAATGGATTAAAATTACCCCAAACGTTCGTTTACATAATAGGGAGAAACATGGTCGCGATGCAAATAAGTGAGCATTTCGCCCAACAATCCGAAAAAAATGGATTGTACGCCCATGATCCCTAAAAAAGCACTGGTGGCAAGCACAATGCCACCACCAAGCATGATATTGTTGTACAGCATCAACAAGCTCACTATAAAACCGCAGAATGCGAAAAACCCCAGTGTCATTCCCCATCGGCCGAATAAATACAACGGGCTTCTCATAAATTTCGTAATGTAGGTCACCGTGCAAAAGTCAAACAGTCCCCGCAAGACGCGTTCTGATCCATATTTGCTTTTTCCCGCCCGGCGGGGATGGTGAGTAACTGGGATTTCTGTAATTCGCCAGCCATACTTGCTGGCCAACACAGGGATAAAACGGTGTAATTCACCGTACAAACGCACGGTTTGGGTGACCTCATAGCGGTAGCATTTGAGCCCGCAATTGAAATCGTGCAAGGGGATGCCGCTCGACCACGAAACCACATAATTAAACACTTTGGAAAACAGTTTTTTGGAAAGTGGATCATGGCGTTCTTTTTTCCAACCGGAAACCAAGTCGTAACCCTCGTTCATTTTTTCGACAAGATGGGAAATTTCGTTGGGATCATCCTGCAAATCGGCATCCATTGTGATGACGATATCTCCCCGAACTTCTTCAAACCCAGCCGCTAACGCCTGGGCTTTGCCTTGGTTGCTTCTGAAACGGAGGGCGCGAATGCGGGGGTCGTTTTGATTGAGGGATTTCAATACGTCAAACGTATTGTCTTTGCTGCCGTCGTCAATAAATAATATTTCAAAATCGCCCTCCAAACCATTCATAGCCTCAACGATTTGTTCATAGAGCGGCTCTAATGTTTCGCCTTCATCGTAAGCGGGAATAACAATGGAGTAACGTGGCTTGGTAATGGGACTATCCCCCTTGGCTTCCAAATTCGAGAGAGTAGTGAACTCACGAAAATTTATCTTTATCGAATTATAACTTTGCTTCTTTCCCCCAAAAGGGCAATATTCACATGCTAAAGGGAGAAAAGAGGTTTTGTCACAGCTCAGCGTTCTGTTGAAATTCCCTTCCCCAGATTGGTGATCTTTGCCTATAAGTTTGGATAACGTTTTTGCCCCCCTTATCAAGGGGGGTAAGCACCGCAGGGGCTGGGGGGGATTTAGCGGTATGAAAAAAGCCAGATCCCCCCTAACCCCTATAATAAGGGGGGAATGCCTTGGTGCGCATTTTGTGGGTAAATATCAACCTAAGATTGGGAGGGTTAAATGGTTACGGAGAACGAAACTCTTAACCCCCTCCTAACCCAATGCCATTAACTTAAGCGGGAGGGCGAGGCTCCCGCCGAGCAACCCACACATCGACTGGGTGGCAAGGGCAAGCGTTGTTTGTCTGCCCTTGCGAACT
>CAZEZQ010000469.1:0-5164 GCA_964516245.1 uncultured bacterium
TAAAACGCCATTGTTTGGGGTTGGGTTTAAAATCATTCAAGACATCTTTCATGGCGCGGTTGTTGGATAAATACGGGACCGGTTTGGAGAGTGGATCGGTAAGAATAAAAGGGATAAACCCATCGATGTCAGGTGGAAGAAAACCATTGTCCAGCCGATAGGTTTCTAAAGCCAGTTTTATGGTTCGCATCTCGCTCATGGCTTTGCCTATTTTGGCTCTGTGTTTGGCCATCCGAAGGTTGAATGTAACCATGAGGCTTAAGACAGCTATCACTGATAAGACTACAAGCAATTCCACTAATGTGAATCCATTTTTCTGTAAATACCTGCTTGTGTAATTCATTTGTATTATCCGTTTCCTTTACTATTGATATATAAGGAAAAAAGTTGTGACCATACAGGCACTAATATTTTACTATGCAAAAAATAAGTCTTAAAACCTTATATATGATAAGCATACATAACTTTTTGTAAGTGTCAAGTCGCCGTTGGAAAAAAATCACTAATGAATGTTATCTCTTGGTTTGTTTTATAGGGCTTGCCATTCAAGAATCCTAAAAAATATGCAATAGTATCAAAATTATTTGAGTTCATAATTCAATAAACAGGGGTAGGTTATGAATAAGAATGCCTCGATGGGCGGGGATAAACTTTTGTATTTTATGCTCGCCGGGATTGTGTTGGGTGTTTTTTGCGGATGGTATTTCGGCCCGGCGATGACTTCAATAAAGTTTTTGGGAGATATTTTTCTTAATGCACTGAAAGCCATCATCATCCCGCTCATCGTGTCGATGATTACGGTTGGCATTACCAGTTTGGGTGATATCAGGCGATTGGGCACAATCGGAGGGCTGACTATTGGGTATTATATTGTGAGCACCAGTATCGCGGTAATCATTGGTGTTTCACTTTGCCTTTTGATTGAACCCGGTGTGGGTGTCAATATTACAGGTCAAGAACAAGTTCCGGATGAAATCAAAGGAATTGTTGAGGGAGAGCCCATTGGCCTCTCTGAACTGGTTACCAGTTTGATTTCGAGCAATATTGTCAAAGATATGGTCGAATTGGATATTCTACCAATTTTGGTGGCAGTGATTATTTTTGCCGTAGTCTTGACCACGGTTGGCAAAAAGGGAGAACCACTGATCCAATTTTTTGAAAGCCTTGAAGCGGTGATGATCAAAATCGTACACGTCATTATGTATTATGCCCCCATAGGAGTGTTTGCCTTGATCGCTGCGGCCTTGGGAGAAAAAGGAGGGGGACAGGCCACCCTTGAAGCGCTGCAAAAGATCGGTTTATACACGATGACAGTTATGACGGGGCTGGGGCTGCATGCGTTAATCGTATTGCCATTGTTGCTGTTTGTTTTGGGGAAGCGAAATCCATTTGTTTACATGAAAAATATGTTGACGGCCATTACCACGGCATTTTCTACGGCCTCGAGTGCCGCCACTCTTCCATTGACCATCGAGGGTGTGGTCGAGAAAAACAAGGTACGCTCTGAAACCGCATCCTTTGTGCTTCCGATCGGTGCAACAGTCAATATGGATGGTACGGCATTGTACGAAGCCGTGGCTGCTATATTCATCGCTCAAGCCTATGGCGTCGATCTGGGAATGGCTCAGTTGATCATCATATTCTTGACCGCAACCTTGGCTTCGGTGGGGGCGGCCGCGATTCCACATGCTGGATTGGTTACCATGATCATGGTTTTGAATGCGGTGAATCTCCCAACGGAGGGGATTTATTTGATTTTTACAGTGGACTGGTTTCTGGACCGGTGCCGCACTGCCGTAAATATTTGGGGCGATTCAACTGGCGCGGGTGTCATTGAAACGATTTTGTATCGAAAGTTCGATCAAACTGGATGAGACACATCTTCCCTTTGTGTCAAAATCAGCCATAATACTGTAATCCGAAATATCCTAAACTCATATACATTTCTTTACATCTTTTCTCCTGAGATTGTGTACAATAATAGAAACTCAAATTTTTTACAATAATAAGGTTTGTGAAATGAAAGCATTGAAATCGAATTTACATCTCATTGCGCCTTTGCTTGTTGCGATTGTATTGCTGGCTTGTGCTCAAAACACGCCTGATGCGGTGTTCAATCGTGGCCTACGGGCCTATCAGGAAGGTGATTTTCTTGGGGCTTCGATATATTTTGAAGAGTTTATTGACAAGTTCCCTGAAGATGAGCGTGTTTTGGAGGCCCACGCCTCACTGGCGGATTGTTTCATGCGAACCAAAGATTTCGCCAGCGCGCGGGCCGTGTTTGAAGATATGAAAGAGAAATTCGATAATCCACATGTGCATTATTCTGCGGATATTCGCATTGGCCAGACCTATTTTCAAGAAGGCTATATGGATAAAGCAGTAGAAAAGTTCAATGAAGTGGCCAGCGCGACCGATAACGTCCGCTATCAGCTGGAAGCCTACCGCTGGCTGGGCCGGACGTATCAACAACAAACTCAAACCGAAAATGCCATCAATGCATACGATCAAATCCAAACCATCGCGAATGAAAAAGTCGAAGATCCTACAGAAACCTTGTATTTGAAATTGGAATCGATTGCCAGCAAGGCCAGTGTGTATCAAGCCAGCGATCAGTTTGATACGGCCCGGCGCTTGCATCTGAGTGTGTTGGACCTGGTGAACGATGCTACAGGCATGGCCAATATCGAGAAAATCCGCGAAAACGCCGTTCTGAGTTGGGCGCAAACCTACGTGGCCGCAGGTGATTTTGTCTCGGCTGCCACCATTTACGACCGCTTGCAAGAGAACCCAAACATTCAAGAAGAATCCAAACCACAATTAATACAAAATAAATTGAATAGCTTGTACAATCTGTTTTTGGAAACCGAAGAAGACGAGTTTACTCCAGAAGAAAGGGCGATTTTGGTCAAAGAATGGAAACGCATTACAGAAAATTTTCCCAATACCGATCATAGCATCGGCGCCCATGTGCAAATCGCCCAGCTGGTGCAGGATAGCACGCCGGAAATGTTTGAAGAGCATTTGCAAAATGCCGTCGATAAGTTGGATCATTACATTGAAGAACCCGACTCGCCCCAACGCCCCATTCAAGCGATGATCAACAAAGCGCAAATCTACACCCGGTTTCAAAAATTCGATCAAGCCAAGCAAACACTCGAGCGTTTAATGCAAACCTATTCGCAGGTGCCGCAAGCCGTGCAACAGGCGGAAGGGATGTTAAACTATATTAAGAGAGCGGAAGCGCAGGCTCAGCAACAAGAAGAAGAGGTTGAGAGTGTAAATCCACCAAACAACATGGGAATGGATTTACCAAAAAACCAATAGTATACAAAACAAATGATGAAAACTGTTTTTCTGTACAATCCCCCGACGGGCCTCTACCGGCGGGACAATCGATGCCAAAACAAGGTGGAAGACCAGACTGTGAGTGTGGTGTTCCCCCCAATGGAATTGCTATACTGTGCCGCGATTTTAGAACAAGCGGGCCATAAGGTGGCCGTGCGCGATTACCCCGCTGGCAACGGCTCATGGGATGGCTTTATTCAAGACGTTCAAGAGATCAAACCTGATTGGGCGGTTTTTACCACCACCATTGCCACGTTGAATAACGATATATACTCCGCAACTTTGGTTAAAGAGCATTCTCCAAACACTCTAACCGCCGCCAAAGGCGAACCGGTTCATTATATGGATGAAGAGATCATTCGTTCCAGCCCGAATTTGAATATCATTCTTCGCGGCGAAGTCGAAGGCTTTATCAATGATTTGGTTTCCGGAAAAGACTGGTCGTCATTGCCGGGTGTCACCTTCATGCAGAATGAACAGGTGATGCGAACGCCCGAAAGCAAAAAATATTTGGAACTTGATGAAATGCCCTTGCCGGCGCGTCACTTGGTAGACAATTCCCTATACCGCAGCCCCGAAACCCGCAATCCCCTCACCACTGTCGTGACCTCGTTGGGCTGCCCCCACAAATGTATTTTCTGTTCGGTCCCTGCGCTGACAGGAACCAGCGTACGCTTTCGTTCTCCTGCCAGTGTGGTGGATGAATTGGAGCATTGCGTCAACGAGCATGGGATTCGTGAATTTTTGTTTCATGCGGATACCTTCACCCTCAAAAGAAATTGGGTGTTCGAACTTTGCCAACTGATTTTGGACCGCGGTCTCGATATCCGCTGGGGCTGTAACAGCCGGGTGGATACCATCGACGCCGAACGCCTGCAGTGGATGAAAAAAGCCGGATGCTGGGTGGTCGGTTTTGGTGTGGAAAGCGGTGATGATGAGAGCCTGAAGAAAATGAAAAAGCGCGCCACCGCCGCCCAGGCCATGGAAGCGGTTCGATTGTGCCGCGAACATGATGTCCGCTCGCATGCGTTTTTCGCCTTCGGTTTCCCTTGGGATACCGAAGAGACCATCAAAGAAATGATCGATTTCGCCGCGAAACTGGACCCGGACTTTTTCGATTTCAATGTGGCGTTCCCTTTGCCCGGCACCGAACTGGATCGCTTGGTTACCGAAAAAGGGCTAATTATAAAAGACCGGCTGCAAAACGGCGGCTATGCGGTGGGAGCCGTATCCACCGAAACTCTGCCTGCCGATGAACTCGAAAAATGGCGGCGAAAAGCTTTGTGGAAAATGTATTTGCGGCCACACTATATAGTGCGAACATTCGCGAACGCTGGCTCACCCGGAAAAATGTGGAACTACTTCTGTGCAGCCATGGGCCGGGTTCGAAATTTGGCATTTCCTGCTCGTGAAACGAAATTAGAATCTGATATCCGGATTTCCGGTGCATCATCATAATTGTAGGAGGCGGTATGACTGCATTTACCGTTCAACTGAAAGTCGCCGGTGAAGAAAACTGGCTATCCCAATTGCGTGAAACGCTCCCCCCCACAGCCGTAGACGGTTTTGAACCCACACCCGACACGGCGGCATTGCCCATCGATGAAATTCGCATTGATTCGCTCGAACGCGTATTTCAATTGATGCAAAGCGACGACCCCATCACAGCGAAAAAGATGCTCATCGATCTTCGGGAAATTCCCGAATCACTTTTTGCCCGCATGGTTGTCTACCTTTCACCGATCTTGTACCGGTGGCGGGGCGAGCAACTTGTCGTAGTGCTGCCTGAAAACTACAAGAATGAGTTTGCGCTTCC
>CAZEZQ010000470.1:0-5151 GCA_964516245.1 uncultured bacterium
ACGACACGGCTCGGCGGGAGCCTCGCCCTTCTAAAGGCAACGACACGGCTCGGCAGGAGCCTCGCCCTCCCTACACTTTTGTTGTTGTTGTTTCGTAAGCGCATTATTTTTGCGATGTAATTGCTGATCTTACTGCTTCGCATACAAATTCAACCTGTTTTTCGCTCATGGCTGGGAAAAAAGGTAGAGTTACTTCGCGCATAGCCACTGCTTCTGTCACCGGCAACTCAATTTCACTTTCTTGAAGTAATTCTTTATACGCTGAAAAGCGATGAATGGCGGGATAATGGATGGAAGTTTGAATGCCGCTGGTTTTCAACGCTTGGATAAACGAATTTCGGTCAATAGTTTCTTTCAGCAAAATAGGGAAGATATGAATCCCCGTTTTTTCAATTGAATGTTTGAGAAAGGGGATAGAGAGCCCCGGCCGGTCTTGCAATCGATTCGCATACCAATTGTAGACTTGTCTTCTTTTATGAAGATTCCCATCCAATTTGGCCAATTGGTTTAGCCCCAAGGCGCTGCGCATTTCATCGATGCGGTAATTCAGGCCGATCGCGCTTACATCATAAGAAATTGCCCGTCCCTTGTGGCGGTCTAATGTTAACGAGGTCATGCCGTGCGAGCGCAATATGCGCACCCGTTCGGCGATTTCATCATTTTGGGTGGTGAGCATGCCCCCTTCGCCGGTGGTCATATTCTTGTTGCTGAAAAAGCTAAAACATCCAGCATCGCCTATGCATCCGCAGGACTTGTCATCGTATTCGCTAAACAATGCATGGGCGCAATCTTCAATCACGAAAAGGTTGTGTTGGCTTGCCAGATCTTGTATTTCACGCATGCGGCAGGGGAAGCCGGCATAGTGCACCACCAAAATAGCCTTGGTGTTCTCTGTAATTTTTTCTTCGATGGCTTGAGGTGATAAGGTCCAATCATCTTCACCGCAAAGATCGGCAAACACGGGCTTCGCCCCCGCTGCTAGAATCACATTCGCGCAGGCGACAAATGTCAATGAGGGCAAGATAATTTCATCTCCCGGTTTTATCCCAAGCCCCAATACCGCCAAATGCAGGGCTGCCGTGCCGCTGCTAACCGCATAGGCATATTTTGAGCGGCACTGCCGGGCAAAGGCGCTTTCGAAGGCCTGGGTTCGTTCTCCCATGGTCAACTAGGCTTCCCGCAATGGGGCGCACACGGCTTCGACATCTTCATGGGTGAGGTCAGGGGTAAATAAGGGGATTTTCCAATTCGTCATTTGGTTAGATAGCGAGAGCGGTTTTTCTCGAATTCTTCGTTCGCAGCATCCAGATCTTCATGGGTTCCCATATCCAGCCAATGCCCCGCAAAAGGGTATATATTGATCGGTTCTTGATGGCGCAACAGCGAACCTACCAATTGGTCGAATCCAAAGGGTTCGCCTTTTGGAATATACTCGAGTATTCGTGGATTGAATACGTAGATGCCCATACTCACATCGTAATTAAACTGGGGTTTTTCTTGAAAATGTTTGAGCCGTTTGTTCTCATCATATTCAATCACGCCAAGCGGGAGTTGAACATGCCGCTTGCAGGTGGCGATGCTGGCAATGCAGTCTTGCCGGTGATGGGTGCCGTACAGGTCTTGGTAATCCAGGTCGGTGAGTAGATCTCCATTCATCACCAAGAAGGGTTCATCCAGGTTTTCAATCAGTGCAAGGGGGCCGATGGTATTCAGGGGTTTCTCTTCGATCGAATAATCAATTTTGACCCCCCATTTTGAGCCGTCTCCGGCTACAGCCATTACCAAATCGGCATGATACCCCACCGCCAGGGTGATGTGGCCTATCCCATGGGCGGCCAGTTGACGCACCATAATCTCGATAATGGGTTGTTCACCCAGCGGCACCAACGGTTTTGGAAGAACCAATGTATATGGATATAAGCGGCGGCCCCTACCACCGGCTAAGATGACGGCTCGCAATGGTGATTTCCTTTCTTCATCTGTGTGTGTGATTCGGAAGAGCAGACTAAACGGCGCTTGCCCCGCCACGGCGCGTCATGACCTTGCCACCCGGTTCAGTGTTGTTGTGTTTTGCAGGCAAGATGCCTGCACCATAAGTTTTTGCAGGCGGGACGCCTGCGCTCCAATGGTTGTAGATTCCAATTAATGTGTATTCTTTGAAAATTGAGGTTTTATACTGTGTATCTTTCTGTCTTATAGATATTTGAATGTTGGCGTATGAACTCTACCGTATGGTGTAATCCTTCTTCAAGGGATACTAGAGGGGACCAGCCCAGAAGTTTTTTTGCATTGCTGTTATCGCTGATCAACTCCATTACCTCACTCTTCTCTGGACGAATTCTCTGTTCTTCGCTTCGAATCAGCTTATCGCTGCCGAGAATCTGCAATAGTTTTTCAGCCAGTTCACCAATGGTGACGCCCTTGCCAACCCCTAAATTGATGGTTTCTCCAATCGCATTTTCGGCTGTTGCGGCTGCCAAAAATCCACGCACTGTGTCGCTTACATAGGTTAAATCCCGCACCGGGCTTAGCGCTCCCAGATAGATATCCGGTTTATCTGAAACAGCCTGGCTGATAATGGTGGGGATTACGGCCCGGGCCGATTGCCTGGGGCCGTAAGTGTTGAAGGGGCGCAAAATCACCACAGGCAATTCGAATGAACAATAATAACTCTCGGCCGCTTTGTCAGCTCCAATTTTAGAAGCGGAATAGGGGGATTGCGCCTGCAAAGGATGCGATTCGTTCATGGGAACGGTTTGCGCCGTGCCGTAGGTTTCGCTGGTGGATGTCACCACCACCCGTTCGACATCGCAAAAGCGGGCCGCTTCTAACACATTGACTGTTCCCAATACATTGGTGCGGAAAAACGTATCCGGCCCCCGGTAGGAGTGGGGGATCGAAATTAGCGCCGCCAAATGCAAAATCACATCCTGCTTGGCGGCCATACGCTGAACGAAAAACGGATCGGTTACATCACCAGACTCTACAAGAATTGCGCTTTTGTAATCGGCGGGCAAAAATTCCAAATTGCCCCAATCCGGCCGGGAATCATAATGAATCATCGCGGTTACTTGTTCACATATAGGAACCAGCGCCTCTACCACGTGAGAACCGATAAAACCGCCTGCCCCTGTGACCAAAACTCTTTTATTTTGAAGACCTTGCATAGACTCCTTCTTTGAATTTCAATAGTATTCATATCGTAGAACAATGATGATAGTTCAAGATCATAATACAAATTTTATTAAATTTCGAGATAAATTGCTATTGACCAATTGCACAAATTAAATATAATTTCTTTTATACATGAAACTTGACCTATAAAATCAAGTTACTTATAATAATGCACCCCCGAGGAGGGGTCGCTTCCCCCCAACGCCGAACCGGCGACTCCTCCTCTCCCCCATACTTCTCTCTTTATTACACAAAAAAATATCATTTCCCCGAATTTCATCCAATTGTGCTTGACGTGTATCTGCCTATCATGAAAAATCACATGAAAATTAGTATCCGTTGCGCTGGCAGGTGCTTTTTTCTCTGATGCGTAGGTACTGGCTGATTTCAATATTTGTGTTGGCAATTATGTCTATGCTGAATGTTGCAGGCAGGATGCCTGCGCTCCAAATTGCGGGCAAGGTGACTGCATTACAATGATAAATTGAAGAAGAGAATTTTTGTTTGTATGAATACTCGAAAACGTTCTGTCAACCAAATAATTGCTTTTGTATTAAACAAAATGCTGCTTGTGTTTTTGTTGGGGTGTACGGTGATCGGGCTTGTTTGTGTGGTGTTTGCTTCGATCGAAACTTATGTTTATTACCAGAATGATGATTCACATACAGGGCCGGAAGCGCATTTGAAGAAGGAATTGGTCCCCTATTTGTTTTTGCAGCCAGAGCCCAATACAGAAATGTCTGTCCCTGATCCCCAGATTGACGGAAAGGGGAAAACGGGAATTGCTTTTATCAATCGCCATCGCTTTCGTTACGGTGAGTTAAACAAAACCAAGCCGGAGAACACAACCCGAATCTTCATGCTGGGCGGTTCGGTGGTGTTTAACGGAGGGAGCAACGACACCACCATAGCCGGGTTTTTAGAAACCCGTTTGGACAAGAATGCGCAAACGTTAAACCGTGATGTCCAAGTGGTTAACGCGGGCATGACGGGTTATGTCAGCACGCAGGAACTGATTTTACTAATGACCCAAGTGGTCGATTTCAACCCCGATATTGCCATTGTTATAGATGGTTTCAACGACTGCCTTGTCCCTTTTATTATGGATAAGCGATTGGGTTACCCATACGGTTTTCAATCTTTGGAGGAGGCGTGGTATCACTCAACAGAAATTTTGGAAAGCCTGCGCCAGCTCCCCCTTTATTCGCATATTCGTTATGGCTCTCATGTGCTGCGGGATTTGTACCCCGATTGGACATACACACAGGCATTAAAAACCCAGCGCACTGAAGAAGAGGCTGATCCCGTTGTTGAACAGGCCACGGTTGAAAAAGCGGCCGATTTGTTTCTCGCCAATTGGCAAAAGATGGCCCAGGTTATGCAAGCCAACCAGATTGATGGGCTATTCATCATGCAGCCCATGCAGTATGAATTCGGTTGGTATACGCCTTTTTACAACCGGGTGGAATCAAAAATGGAAATCTTGCGCGAAGAGTTCCCCAACTTCGTGTTTCAATCCTACCGAACCTTTCTACGCGACCGCCCCGAATTGTTCTACGACCAGGTACACACATTTGAAGAAGGCAATCAACTATTTGCCCAACGGTTGCATGAAGAACTGCAACAGCATAAGGCTTGGTAAAGTGTGCTTGTTTTAACTGGGTAATCAGTATTAATTCGGAGGTGCAAAAATTTTAAACTTTATACTATTGCAATATTTTATTTGAAATTGTATAATGAATTTACAAACTTTTGTAAGTATGATCTCTTATAAAACATCATGTATAAGTTTTGAAGTTTGAATTGGTTATGCATACTATTTACGTAAATCAAAAATCGTTCAATCAAACCGGCTCGGCGGGAGCCTCGCCCTCCCAAAGGCAACGAACCGGCTCGGCGGGAGCACGCCACGGCGCATTTTCAGCCTCGCCCTCCCAAAGGCAACGAACCGGCTCGGCGGGAGCACGCCACGGCGCA
>CAZEZQ010000471.1:0-5124 GCA_964516245.1 uncultured bacterium
TGGCCGTATCTTAAATCAGTTGAAAAAACATGGCTTGGAAGAAAATACTTTGGTGATGTTTTCCAGCGACAACGGTCCCACCTTTTTAGAAGGCCCGGATACACCCTTCTTCGACAGCAACGGCCCGCTGCGCGCATGGAAAGGCTCGCTCTATGAAGGCGGAATTCGTGTACCCATGATCGTGAAATGGCCGGGCAAGATTCCAGCAGGCACCGTTAGCCATCACATCTCCGCCTTTTGGGATATTTTCCCCACCATTGCAGAAGTGACCGAAGGCAAATTAAAAGATGAAGTAGACGGAATCAGCATGCTGCCAGCCCTGTTGAACCAATCCCACCAATTAGAACACGAATATATGTACTGGGAGTTCCCCAGTTATGGCGGCCAGCAAGCCATTCGCATGGGCAAATGGAAAGCGATACGACAGAATTTAAGGCGCGAGAATGCAGAGCATCCGTATCAATTGTATGATTTGGAAAAAGATATCGGTGAGCAAAACAATATCGCCGATCAACATCCAGAAATCATCGAAAAAGCAAAACAGATTGCCAAAAACGCCCGTGTACCATCCGAACAATTTCCCTTCCCCGCGTTGGATGAGGAGGAGTAACAGCAATCCTGATAAGAAATTTACATTTCGAAGTAGGTAATGGTTTAAAGTTGTACGTCCGCAAGGACAGAAGGAATATAGCCCAGGCTTTCAAGCCTGGGCATTAAATATCTCGTCGATCATATTTCATCCCATGCATTTTAAGAAATGAAATAAATTCTTCTTCAAATGTTTTGGTTTGATGATGCTGTTTCTGGTTCTTGATATAATGAATCGTTCTTTGAATATGAGTAACACTTACGCTGAAAGCCCCATAGCCTTCTTGCCATGCAAAATAATCCAAAGAAGGAAATTTTTATGAATCCAACGGCTTGAGCCACCTTTTAATATTTGGATTGCTTTTGAAACGGAGTGGGTAGAAGGAAGCGCAATCAATGCATGAACATGGTTTTCAATTCCGCCAATCGCTAATGCTTGCATGTGTTCTTTACGGGCAATTCCACCTAAATATGGCCATAGTTTTTCTTGAAGTTCAGGCGTGATCCAATCTTGGCGGTTTTTTGTGGTGAATATGTAATGTATATAACAACTGATGAAAGAGTGTGACATTGGGGGGGTTCATTCCAACCCAGGTTTGAAAGCCTGGGCTATATTCTTTCAATCCCTTCGGGATGAACAACAAAACCTATAGTTTAATGAACTTCGATCTTTAATTCTATTCTATCCATAACTTCTTCAAAAGGTATACCTTCTCCCCGGTCAGTTTGATCAATAGCTTTTTTCTGCCACTCTTTCATTTTGATAAAATTGTTGAGCGTTTCTTCAATAAAATCGTCTTTGGGGCGTTCTGTGGCTTGAGCCATCTCTTCAATACTAGTATTAATTTCAGATGATATTTGAATCGTAAATTTATCTTTACTCATGGTTTTTCTCCTGTTTACTCTTTTTGTATTCTACTGGAAAAACAGAACCATTCCAATAACCTCTAAAATCGTTCGTTGTTCTTATATAATATTATTCGACTGTTTCAAATGATGGAACTCAAATCCTGGTTCAATCGGGCAAATCCATCATCGCATTAGCATATTGAATATAGGAGAATTATGCCGGCCAAAATTTTGATCGCTGACGATGAAGTGCATTCCCGCGAGGGCTTAAAAAAAGCCTTGGAAGATGAATCACGCCGTGTGGATACCGCCGCCGATGGGGATGAAGCATGGAACTTACTCAACAAAAATTCGTATGACGTGTTGATTACCGATATCCGCATGCCGGGCAAAGACGGCATGACTCTGTTAAAAGACGCCAAAGAACTCGATTCTTCTCTCGGTGTAATTATCATGACCGCTTATGGCACCATTGAAATGGCGGTGGATGCCATGAAACATGGGGCGTATAACTATCTCACCAAACCGGTCAATATTGACGAAATGGAAGTGTTGGCCGATCAACTGCTTGAATACCGCCGAACTCAGATGGAGCTTGAATACCATCGGGAGCGCGAGCAACAAGCCAGCAAAGGCTTCGAAGGCGTGGTGGGTCAAAGCAAAGTGATGCAGCGATTGATGAAACAAATCGAACAAATCGCACCCTCCAAAGCCAATGTTCTCATCACTGGAGAAACGGGAACCGGCAAAGAACTGGTCGCCCGCGCCATTCACAATCTCAGCCCGAGAAAAAACCGTATCTTTATTCCCATTCATTGTGCGGCCTTAACAGAAAACTTATTGGAAAGCGAATTGTTTGGCCATGAGAGAGGCGCTTTTACCGGCGCGGTGAAACAACGCAAAGGCCGTTTTGAACTGGCAGACCAGGGAACAGTGTTTCTTGATGAAATCAGCGAAATTTCACAGTCCATCCAAGTGAAATTGCTGCGCGTATTGCAAGAACGCGAATTTGAGCGCGTTGGGGGCACAGAAACCATTAAAGTCGATATTCGCATTTTGGCAGCCACCAATATGGATTTGCAGGAAATGGTCAAAAATGGTGATTTTCGTGAAGATTTGTATTACCGGCTGAAAGTGGTGAATATTCATATTCCACCTTTACGGGACCGCTTGGAAGACATCCCTGAACTCACCCAGACCTTTGTGGAACAGTTTGCCAAAGAAAATGGCCGGGGCGATTTGACTGTGAGTCCGGAAATATACGAGATATTCAAAAAACATCATTGGCCGGGTAACGTTCGTGAATTGCAAGGTGTAGTCGAAAGTATGGTGATCCTTACTCAAGAGAACCGCTTGACCAAAGAGAATATCCCGTATGAAATTCGTGAAAAGGCGGGCGAAACCGTCTCAAGCAGTACACAGGAACCGACCATTGAACCCGGCGAAACCACTCTGGCCGATTTGGAAAAAAAGGTTATTTTAGAAACATTGAAGAAATTCAAAGGCAACCGGACCAAAACCGCAGAAGCCCTCGGCATTGGCCGCCGTACCTTAATACGCAAGCTGCATGAATACGGTGTCGGCAAAGAAACCGATGAGGACGAAGAATCATGATCATACTCTTCCTCACAATTAGTTTAAGTTTTTCTCAATCGGCTCAAATAGGCAACTTCCCTTCTCCTATTCAACTCTCTACAGACTCACAGAACCATGAATTCAATATTTTTCACCTTGAAAAAAGCTCTCATGTAGTGGTGGCTGAAGGCCGTGGGTATTTTCCTGTGCTCAATCGTTTGGGAACGGAATTGTTCGCCATCTTTCGGAGTGGCGCGGGTTTTTATGGGCAACAAGGGTATTTGGAATTCGCCGCTTCGTTCGATTCAGGACAAATATGGCACCGCGAAACATACGGTGAGGATGACATTCAAACTGAGCCCGACCCTATTGTGGTGGTAAACGGACCTCACGATGATCGTAATCCGGCAGTTGGATTCACTCAAACTGGAAGAATAATTTGTGCTTATTTAGAAGATGCGTGCTACAACTCAGATGGGAATTATGATCCTTCTCTAAATCAAAAAGAAGCAAAAATTGTCTATTCTGAGGATTTCGGCCTGAATTGGACCCAGCCCAAACCATTGGGAATCGAAGGGATGGAATCCTGCACCCCCTATGGACGCATTCACCAACTTGATGATGGCTCTCTTTTGATGAACCTGTATGGGCCCTTCACCGAAGGGATCCCCAAATCAGATACTGTTCGGCGTAAAGCCAATCAATACTCGTATCTGGTGCGCTCAACAGATGATGGTGAAACATGGGGTGACCCAGCCTTGATTGCATCGGGACATACTCAAACCGCTATTTTCCTGATGGAGAAAAAACGAATGCTTGCCGTCTCCACCTCAGAATATGTGAAACGTCTTGATTTGTTGCGCAGTGATGACAATGGATATACGTGGACACGCCCCATGCGCCTGACCAAACCCAATCAACATACGCCAGATTTGATTCGTCTTTCCAATGGATGGTTGGCATTGTTTTTCGCTGATACGGGCAAAGAATATAACCAGATTGTTGGAGTGGTTTCTAAAGATGAAGGTATAACCTGGGAACTGCAAAACCGTTGCACTTTTTCCCGCCCGGTAAAAGGGAAAATCGGACATCCCTCGGCAGTGCGCCTACCCGATGGGCGGGTGGCGGTGATGTATTATTGGGATGGCGAGGCCAAAAATCAATACGATGGCACCAGGGCACGCCTGTATGTTAATTTTTTTAATGAAACCGAATGGTTGAATGCTTATAACAAAACGTTTTAAGATTATGTTCAATACGTTCGCTATACCATTAATTTTATTAGAGAGAAGTTGTTTGATTTATGAATATAGGGTTGGGAAAAACACCATGGAAACTCATCTATACTTTTTTGTTTGCATTATTGATATTGGCTAGTGTGGATGTAGAAACTGCTTTTCATGATTTCATTGCCTTATTCATAGGAGGCTATGTCTATTCTTTTCCATTTCTATTGACGATATCCATCACCATTCTTTTTGTTGTAATTGGAACAATCCTGTGGCAATGTTCCTCTTCCAACATACAACACGTTTATCAAGAACTTACGGTCCCCGTCATTCATATTGGTTTGTCAATTTTCTTTTTTTCTTCACTTTTCGGTGATGGATTTCTCGCCTCGACCGATCACCCTTCGCATATTCTTCGTTGTTGGATTACAGAACGGGGGATTCTAGAACTTGGTACACTTTTGCCTTGGACATCATGCATTGGTGCCGGAGTGCCTCTGAATGACTTGTATCCCCCTGGAACCTATATTTTGTTTTGCCTATTGCGCTTCATAACATTGTTTCAAATTGATTTTCTAACTGTCTATTCTCTCTCGTATTTTGTGACCTGGCTGCTCATTGTGATTTGCCTGTATACCAGTACACGCCTGCTTTTTGGAAGAACAGCAGGATTTTTTGCTTCCCTGTGGCTTTATTTCGATCCAGGTGGATTGGGCACTTTGGGTTATACAGAATTGTTTCATATCGGCTTATGGTCTATGAGTTTGCAGTATGGCTTTTTTGTACTTTCATCAGGTTTATTTATATTGGCATTGGAACGGGACACAACAAATAAAATTACATTTTTTCTGCGGATTCAAATGTCAACGACAGTCGCTCAGAA
>CAZEZQ010000472.1:0-5123 GCA_964516245.1 uncultured bacterium
GCAAACCAATAAGGTAGTCTTTGATTCTCAATGCCCAAACAATGGAAGCGATTTCTTCCTCTCCCCCGATAACTCCAAACTCTTTGTCTGTACTCACGACGGTCTTCGTGTGATCGATGTCAATTTAAATCAAAACATATCCTATCATTAACTTTATAAAATCTATAAATTTTCTCACCTTAAAGATCTAAAATCTTTTTCTGTACGATTAAACTTTTTTGTGTTACTGTCCGTGTAGTAGAGTGGTAACAGGGAGGGCGAAGTTGGAAATGTGCCATGGCGTGCTCCTGCCGAGCCGGAATGATTGATTAAACGTCGGAAAGAGAAATAGCGAATTTGTTGTATTGATTGTGTGTAGTCAAATAAAAAAAATTTCAGAAACAGGGGGTGGCCAATCATGAGCCGGGGGTTATTCATCAGCATCATTTTCACTATCGTGCTTCTTGTATTCCTTGCCGCAATTTCATTTGTGGATTTCACCCAAAGCGATTTCAGCACTACATCACTGGCAAAGATGGAATCAAACATTGATTCAGACAATATGACGAATGAGACAGCAACTCTACCGGCACAAAACGAGCCTATACCATCTCCCACACCAAAGCCCGATAGCCGTATGGCCAACCAAATCGCATCCGCTTCGGCAAAAATGACTAAAAACGAATATTGGGTGGCGGGCTATGTTACTTCAGAAGACAATGAGCCCTTGGTTGATTCCAAAATCATAATCCACGACCTTGAGTACATGAGTGGATTAAAAGATCTAACCGGTGAAGAACAAAGTCTGTCGGTTCTGAAAACCGATGAAAAGGGCTATTACAATTTTCATTTTGAAAAGCCCTCCAACTATCAAATTGTTTCTCTCCCAGAAGAGAATTATTTGAGATTAATTGAACAAGTGACCTTGAGCGAAGACAAAAATTCGATTGTTAAAAACTTTTCTCATCCCGCAGCCCCCTTTGAAGTTCACGGCCGTGTGCTCGATAAAGAAACCGATGCCCCTATTGAAGGCGCCCATGTAATATTGATAGAACAAAAACAAACACACCCCAAACAAACCTATGAAGAATCTTTTACCGATTCTGAGGGACGTTTTGTGATCAAACGCCTTGCCGAAGGCAAGTTCCGCTTGGAGGCCAGTGCGGATGGCTATGTGAAATTGAATCCCTATGGCTCTCACAGTGAACCTCACCCATTGCGCAATATTGCCGTGAATGAACAGGCTCAAGATAAAGAATATCTCGTCCACTTGACACCCGGCCGTGCGGCCCAAGTGAAAGTGGTGGATGCGAATCAGCAACCTATACCTGATAGTCGGGCGACATTTTGGAGACAAACCGAGCATTTCAGTTATATAGGCACTGGCCCCAAAACCGATGCTCAAGGCATAACGTATTTTGATAAACTGCCAAACGAACCTTTCAGCGTCAAAGTCGAAAAAGAACCTTACGCCCTCACCATGTCCGGTTATTTTGAACCTGGCACGCCGCAAAATCCCACCGAAATTACTGTTACACTCGCCCTGGGGGCTACGGTCTCTGGCAAAGTGGCCACCCAAGAGGGCGAACCGGCTCCCAATCAATTTATTGTGTGCAAATTCAGTGATGTTGGCCATAGTAACGACTGGGCTGATGTCAAAGCCAAAACCAATGAACAAGGTGAATATACATTAAAAGGCCTGCCTTTTGGCGAACAGGCGATTGTTCTATCTCAGTATGAAAGCCAGGTTCAACCCAAGCAAACGCAAATGGTGAATTTGCAAGAAGGTGAAGAAAAAACCGGTGTGGATTTTGTGATTGATCTCCCCAAAGAAAAAATCCACGGCAAAGTGATTAATGATGAAGAAGAGCCGGTTGAAGGGGTCTTTGTTCATGCTGTGGTGTACTTGAAGAATGGAGAGATTGCCGGAAGCCCTCATGAACGAACCGATGAAAATGGTGAGTTTGTGATCAACAATGCTCCCGAGGGAGATGAGGTCCAATTCCAATTGCAGGGCGATGGCTATGCCCACACCATTATCCGTCACCCGATGGATGGCAAATACAAAGTGCTTACCATGAATCGGCCTGGAACCCTATCCGGCAAAGTGGTCGATTCAAAAGATCAACCCATACAAGGCGCCGTTGTGTATCCCATTCGGCTATATGGTGGGGGAACCACACACCGCGATACCCGTTCATCCGTCACAACCGGTCCGGACGGGACATTCGAAATTACCGATCTGAACCCGATGGAGTACCGCTTGTCGGCTTCGGCGGAGGGCTATTGCAATGCGGAAAGCGACTCGTTTCTATTAAAAGCGGGAAAATCTGTAGATAATATTGTTATTCGCATGGAAGAAGGGATGTCGGTTCAAGGCGTGGTGGTCAATGCGGCTGGCCAACCGGTCTCCAATGCGCAAATTTCGATTCGTTCGAATATCACAGGTGTCAGTCCCAATTCATGGAGTTCACATTTTGATGCACCAAACTATCCCTCTGACGCCATG
This sequence comes from uncultured bacterium, assembly GCA_964516245.1. Lineage (GTDB taxonomy): Bacteria > Hinthialibacterota > Hinthialibacteria > Hinthialibacterales > Hinthialibacteraceae > CAZEZQ01. Next base: position 2,489 of record CAZEZQ010000472.1, read on the forward strand.
ACCGATGCGCAAGGCCGCTTCACTGTGCAAAACTATCCCTTGCAAGACGACGCGCTTTTGGTTCAGCATGAAGAGTATGCCCCCACACTCTACCCTGTCCCTCAAGCCTCGCTCAGCCAGCAGCCGTTTACCATTCGAGTCACCGAAGGGGGCGCCATTGTAGGCAAAGTGATAGGCCACGGCCAGCAACCTTTGGCCAATTACCCGATCCATACCCAAAATTTCCCCCAGAATCTTTATCGTGAGAAAGCATTCACTGACCAAAATGGTGAATATCGCATCGAGCATCTTGCCCCTATGCCGTATATGGTCCTGAAACCAGAGAATGAAGGCAAAAATATCAAAGAAGAATACAAAACCGTTGAAGCGCAAGAAGGCCAGGAGGTACGCGCTGATTTTGGCGCGGGTGAAGAGACCCGTGTGTATGGAACGGTGTATGTGAAAGGCGAACCGGCTTCGGGAGTGCAAGTGGATTTAGACGAAAACAACCAAGGGGGTACTATTGGCACTTACCTCTCAACCCTATCCGGCCAACAGGGGCAATATGCCTTTGGGGCGGTCCCACCAGGGTCATACTCGATATATGCGGCTAAACGTCCCTCACGCCGCTTAACTATTAGTAATAGCGATTTTATGGATCATTTGAGTATTTCTGATGAACAAGAAGAACTGCAATATGATATTTACCTCAGCGCCTACGAAATTCAGGGGATTGTAAAGAACGCCAACAGCGGTGAACCGCTTTCGGGCATTTATATCAAATCGGTTCGAAACCGTGAAATAGAAACAACCATGAAACAGCGTTTCCCTATGGAGACAAACACAACAGATGATGGCACGTTTGTGGTGAATCCGTTGGATGCGGGGAAATACCACTTTTTCGCCTTCGGCGAAGGCTATGAAACTAAAGAGTTTGATGTGCAAGTGCAGCCGGCTGCACAAGGCCAGGCTGTTTCACAAACTCAAGTAGAAGTGCAAATGGTTCCTGATTCCACCACCGTGTATTTGCAACTAATGGTGGATGGCGAACCGGCGCGCACCAGTTGGATCCACGCGTATCTGAACAATGACGGTCTTCGTTTCCGCCTGGAAACCCGGCAAGAATCAGAGCCGGGCCTGTACCACGTTCAAGGACTCGAACCGGGCAATGTGACCTTGGATATTACATCGTATGCCAACAATCAAATGATCCACGCCTTTACCGATCAATACACGGTTCAAAAAGGGGTCGAGCAAACCATACCCATAAATATGTATCGCATTGACCATTATGAAGTGAAACTTGTCACACCGGGAGACCGTGAAATTGAAGGGGATGTCTTATTCGAAATTCTTGGATTGCCCGAAGAAGTGAAAAAGCCATTGAAAGTCAATGTAGAATCCAGTCATCCCTTGGCTAAGGTCATCCCCAAAAACACAACTTATTTCCAGGCCCCCAAAGGTCCATACAAAGTAAGGCTAACCGCGCCTGGCTATCAACCAGTCGAATTTATCCCCGAATCGATGGTTGATCCCAAAAATGAAGATATGCAAAAAAAATTCACCATCCCTATCAAGCCTTTGTAAGAGTAGCACACGCATCTTGCGTGTTTGGGGTTGCCGTAAAAAGGCGAGGTTGGAAATGCGCCCTGGCATACTTTTGTCGGTCTTTTGCCGGTCTGGCTTGATTGATAAACCGTAGGATGGGTCACGCCGTTTGACCCATCAAAGAATATTGTACGTCACATTGCGTGTATCTTGCTTTGCGCTTTTGTGGGAAAAGTTGGAAATGTGCCTGGACTAGGCACTCGCAGAGTCATATTGATTGTTGTTTTTCATCCTGAACATCCTGTGCATCCTGACCATCATGATTCAGACAAAAAAAGCAAACTTCTTCTTTCTCTACCCAATGTAGAAACATGCTTTCAAATATGCCACAATGAGAGCGTATCTATCGAACTTTTAAAGGAGAAATCTTACAATGCGAATGACTCGTTTCTTTCAATGGACAATTTTATTTTCAACAATGGTGATGATGATGATGACGACTGCTTCCGCGCAAAATTTCGAACCCAATTATGATGAATCCAAAGTGCCAGATTACACGCTCCCTGATCCCTTGGTGTGTGAAGACGGGACCAAGGTTGACGATGTACAGACCTGGGAAAACAAGCGGCGGCCTGAAATCTTGTCGCTTTTCAAAACCCATGTGTATGGCAAAACGCCCGAAAAAGAATTCCCTTTGGAATATGACATTCAGGTGGATGAAAACGCGTTGGAGAGCAAGGCCATTCGCAAGCAAATCGCCTTGTATCCACTTGGGTCTGATAATGATTTCAAATCGCATTTGCTGATCTATCTGCCTAAAGATGTTTCCAAACCGGTTCCAACATTTGTCGGTTTGAATTTCCGCGGCAATCACACGGTGCACCCCGACCCTGAAATTTGGATTTCAGAAAAAGTCGTTGAAACGGCAAAACGCAGAGACGACAATTATGATCCGGAAGCGATTCGGGGAGACCGGATTGGGCGTTGGCAGATTGAAAAAATCATCGGCCGCGGCTATGGCATCGCCACCATATGTTATCACGATATTGATCCCGATTATGATGACGGGTTTCAAAACGGAATTCATCCCTATTTCTACAATTCCGGG
>CAZEZQ010000473.1:0-3702 GCA_964516245.1 uncultured bacterium
GAATCGAAGGTAGTGGGTTAAACCGGCTCATTCGCCGCGGCGAATTCGCCCTCCCCAATGGATATTGATTTAGAAAATTTCAAATATTTTTGGTTAGGCTTTATGAATCTTTCGAGTTTTCCGACTTCTGTGCCGATTCCCGTAAATCATAGGGAATATATTGAAACCAGGGCATGTGGATGGTTGGTTGATTCAACCAGCGGGGTAATGGATGATAGTGGAAAAATTCACTGATAAAAATCTGGGCCACCAAGGCAAACCAGATTACAACCAATACGGCCAAACTCGCAGCTGCTTTGGCCAGACGGCCCGTCCAGAATACTCCACGAACCATAGCCGGCCTTGCTTCAAATTCTCTGTCTTCCAGCAAGCCAAAATGTTCAAGATGCTGTTGTTCGATATCTGACAATTCACTGATATCAATCCAATTCTTCCGCACCGCTTTAAGCAACGATCCGGCATACAAACGCGCGGCAGCCACATGCACAAACACATAAATGGGAAAACAAACCACACAAACCCAAAAGAAATAATTTTGCAAGAATTGCAATGCTTCAGCGTCGTTCAATTCACTCAGTTCGGGAAAGCGGTCAAACACCAATGGAGCGGTTTTGAACACCATTACCGGCAGTGTAAATATTACGAACAAGGCTGCTAACGCGATCATAGCCCACCAGCGCGCGCCTATCACCCGCCGAACCAATCCAAATTCATAAAACGAACGCCACTGCCCGGTCAGCGCCTGCCGCGCCTGCGCCATCGGCACATATAGCATTGCGGCAATGAACAACACCACACCCGATAAACCGGTTAAGATGCCTACATTCGATTGCTCATACACTTTGTGAAAAGAATTGTTCCATCCTGCATGCCAGGCAAACACCCATAAGGCTAATCCTGGCAACGTGAGCACCCATGTGTTGAACAGCACTTGGATGCCAATTTTGAAATTCTCCCATAAAGAAGCAAATGGTGTTGTAAGTACAAATCCCATGAAATGAAATGGTCCAATCATCTCATCGCGTTTGGCTTGAATTAAACTCCACGCATTTTGGCGCACAAACCAATTGGGCCAATTTCTATTTTGAGGATTTGTTTGAAATTGATAAAGAGTTTCTTTGAATGATTCACCTTTCGAGCGCTGCGGGCTGGCTTTCCAAAATGTTTTCAATGCCGACCGCTGCATCAAGCGATAGGTCCACCCCACAACCAACACCGCCGTGAGTGGGAACAAACAAAACACCACCCCCACGAAATACTTCCAGAAAAACATCACCAACATCCAAAAACGCAGTATCCATCGAACAAACAAATTCGGTTTTTCAAGTTCCATTTTATTTTCCTTGAAAAAATGTGGTTCACCAATTCACCTCCCAAGATTGGGAGGTGTTAGGGGAGGGTTGAGACTGCTCGAAACAAGCAAACTCAAACTTCACAACCCCCACCTAACCTCCCCCAAAACTTGGGGGAGGAATAACAACTCAAATCAACTCAATCAGTTTACACAATCGCCTGCTCCAACACTTCCCCTTCGCTGTAGTCTGTATCCATCGCCATCAGATGCCCCACCGTCGGTGTGATACTGACTTGATTCACCAATGAATGCACCACCTGGCCCTTCGCGATTCCAGGGCCCATAAGCAAGGCGAAAATCTCGTGCGAGGATTTCGAATTGAAATGATGTTGAAACGGCACCGGCATAAAGCGGTTGCTGTCCCGCCCGCAATCCGGCACAAATACAAACACTGTATGGCCTGCGTAAAACTCATCATGATCTACAAATTCAACCAGCCGCTGGATTCCCCGATCAATAGCAGAAATCCCCAGTGTGTAATGCGCGGGATTGCCCCAATGCACATAATCGGGATCGTTGTAGTTGATCATCATCAAACGCGGGCGCAGCTCTTTGAGTGCGCGGATGCTGAGTTCGGTCAGCAAACGGTCCCCACGTGGATTCACCAAACCGCTTTCGCCGTAATACTCGCGCCAGCGTTCCCAAAATGCATCTATCTCATCTGACTGGGTAGAAGCGCCATGCAAACGGTAATCGATCTCTTCCAGCTTTTCCAATTCCTGCTCTTTCGCTTCCCGCTCTTCTTCTGGAAACTGATTTTGTTCCAGCTGCCGCCGCAGCAGATACACTTTGAAGCGGTACAGGCTCAGCACATTTGAACGAAACTTAGCCCCGAACAGATGATGATTGCTGAAGGTGTAAAATTCTTCATCGGTGCGGTCTTCACCATTCACGATCAAGGTTTGATGTTCGGGAATCTGATAATTCTTGCGCAGATATTCAAAAATGGTTGGAACTTCCGGCTCAAACCGCTGGCCCAGAAATTTATTGCCGATATCCTCATATTTGTCGTACCGGCCGGTCAGAATGTATAGCGTCCCCTGGCCATGGCTGGTTTCGATCCCCTCAAACTGCGAAATTTCCATATTGGTGAACAAAGTCCCTCGTTTGGCCAGTTCATGGCAAAAATAAGGGGCGTAGGTATGCTCTTCATCAATGGTTTCCCGCCGACGCACCCCACCCCCAAAACGCACCAAAATCACATTCGGCCCCTGATATTCGGTTCGTGGGAGTACGTTTTGATATTCACTCTGGCCATACACAGATAAAGAACTTGCTAATGATAAAGCCCCGGTGTGCCAGAGTGTATTTTGAAGAAAGGTTCGGCGGTTCTGAAGGTTTTGTTTTGTATAACCCATAGTCATCCCTCCCGTTTCTTTATAATACGACAAAACGGGTGAGATTTTTCAGATTTTTTTTATAACAATCTGTCAAAAAGTACAATTAAGTCTTGAGTGATTGTGCATATTGTGGTGCGAGCTACTAGACTGCAACAACATACAGTGCAGGCAAGATGCCTGCACCACAATTCAAGACATTTTGCCACACCGTTTTTTATGTTCAGTATTTTCAAAGAATGCCTATAGAAAAATCAATTATTTAGTCTATAATAAAATCAATGATATCTTCAATCTTAAATTGATCCACATTCAACTGATGTAAAAACATATAGAATGGATAAGCAAATGGTCACAAGCAATGCGTTATCTCGTAAAATTGATGAAGTAAGAAATTTAGTCAATCAACTTCGAGACACTGTGTATGGCTAGTTTTCTTGATATTGAATTAATAGATAATATAAGCGAGTATTCTTCAATAGAAAACAATTTATCCCCCCATCATAACGTTGGGAACACTCACCCCTCCCCCAAACCGACCGATGTCTCCCCGGCTGACAAGGCCATTCGAGGGAGCGTAAATTCGTGTGAGGTTGGTAGGGTCATGCACCACCCACTCTGCGCCTTGATTCAATTTATCCGGCCCGTAGCTGCTCAAACAATATCCACGCAGGGCATCTGGATTCACCCCGTTGGATTGCAGTGAGCTGCGCACATTCCCATAACTGGTCCATATCCCGCCATACCCGACATATTGGTAGCACTGCAATTGGTCGGTCGGGCGATACCAATGATTGTCGGGTTCAGGATCAGGTGAAAAGGGATCCACATAATCGATTGTTGACAAAAAAGCGACCGGCGTGGTGAGTTCCCAAATATAATTGATGTGGTGAAAGCCCCCGTCCCGGGCGGCATGAGGCCAAGGCACCCGGCCCCAATCCAACTGATACATTTCGATCCCGGTCCCGATCGCGCGCAAATCTCCATACACCCGGGATACCCGCGCCCGAA
>CAZEZQ010000473.1:3712-5107 GCA_964516245.1 uncultured bacterium
ACGGCAATGGCCGCCAAGATCCCAATAATCGCCACAACGATAAGCAACTCAATCAGAGTAAATCCACATTTTTGTTTCATGGTATCTCCCCAATTTTAAGAATGGTATTGAAAAAAGACTATTCATTTATGTCTTGTCCGGAATCGGGCTCTGATTCAGAATCTTCTCCCAATTCATGTACTTCTTCTATCTTGGGCGGATCCTCTACCCATGCAAGGAAACTGCTGAAATCACTTACAACTACTTGGTTATAAAATTTTCGGTCAGCGGTTACCGTAATACAATTCTCCTTTTCTGCTAAAGCCAAATAGAGACAATCGGGAATGGGATGTTTATTTAAGCTCTTGGATAATTCATAAGCTCTTTTGATAAAATCGTTGGCAGGAAAAAGTTCAGTAAATAGATCATCCTTTCTTTTTATAAGCATCTCAACGCCATTATCTCCTTCATCTTGAGACAACTGATTGAATACAACCTTTTTACGGATTGCATTTACACATTCCACAATTACAAAATCAGGGGCAATTTGTTTTAGGCTGGGCAATAAGTACCTCTTCGCCTCTTCACGATGGGGCTTCTCAAAGAGCCATTTCATAGCCACGCTGGCGTCGATAACATAAATAGTCATAGATTGTCACGTTCTTCACGTATAATATCAGCGCTATCAATGGTTTGGGGACCAACTCGTTTGGCGAATGCATCGGCTTCACGAATAAACTCATCCAAAACTTGTTTTCGAACTCCCTCTTTATGGCTCATAATATTTTCTTGAGATTGAACATCAATTTCTTGATCGTTTTTCTTCTCAACATGTAGACCGTATTGTTCGGCTAACTCATTAAGATGCTCGAAAAATTCTTGATCGATCTTTGGTTTGCCGGTTTGGATATGAACTGTGATTTCTGTCATGTTGAAAACACCAAATTTGTTATTATTTTCTATACTATAGCATACAGCCAATTATTTTCACAAGAAATAAATGACTGTAGTTCCGCAACATATTCTTTTAGTAAAGTTTTGATTCTGCTGATTTAGTTTTTATCATTTATCATCTCTTTGTGTTTTGATAAACGTGATTAGAAACTCTAATTTCCCATTCCAAATTTCTTGGATGGCGGGATGGCGCTAACGGCTTTTGTTGATGGTGTGAACACTACGGTCTCTGTATGATAGACATTATCCAATTCTTTGATGGTGAGGTTACGGCTAATCTCAGAAAAATAAACTTGGCCTGTTTCTCCTTGATGCTCGTGCCATAAAAAGTCATTAAAAGGATAGATTTTGCCAATTATCGGTGTAATACGCTTCGAAATCCTTCGCCTTCGAGATCACCATTCACTACAAATCTTTCTTTGATTTTCCCATCATCGAGGGGGATATTCAGTTCGCAGCGCC
>CAZEZQ010000474.1:0-5093 GCA_964516245.1 uncultured bacterium
GGTATTGCAAGGGGATGTCTTCGGGTTCGGGGCGTTCCAAATTGGCTTTTAATTTTTCCAAAGGTGTCATAGGTGCGGTTTCGGGGGCGTCTGTACCTTCCTGGCCGCTTTGAGGGGCTTCTTCTTTGCGTTCGTTGCCGTATTCATCTTTTTCCTGCATGGTTCCGGCTTCGAGCATACGGGTGAGGATGCGTTTTTGTTTTTCGGCGACCTCTTCGTTGTTGACGCCCTCATCCATCATTTTTTCCACTTCTTTCATTTCTTGATAAATGCCCTGTAAGCGGTTTTTGAGTTGCTGGGCGTGGCGGTATTGCTGCATCATCGATTCGATTTCTTTGCGAATGCGGGCCTGGCGCTGGGCCATCTGCTGCATTTGCTGGAGAAATTCCTGTTGCTGCATTTTTTGATCTTGGCCCATTTGCCGCATTTGTTGGAGCATCTGCTGCAGATCCATTTGCTGGCCAATCATCTGCTGCATCTGTTGTTGAAGCGATTGCGCCCCGCTTTGCTGTTGTTGCTGCATCTGCTGCTGCATGTTTTGAGAATCTTGCCGCATTTGTTGGATGGCGTCGTTGAGGGCCATGAGCGATTGGCGGGATTCGTGCAGGCCCACCCACTCTTTGCCGCGCCCGGCTTCAATCGCCGTATCCAATTGGTTTTGGCAGCGGCGCAGCAGGCGTTCGACTTCGCGGCTCATGAAGGGATTTTGCTGCGCCATTGCCTGCCATTCGTTGTCTATGCGTTTGGCTTCGCGCAGAAATGCCTGAGCCAGCCGGATGTTTTTCAGGGGATCGTTGCGGAACGATTCATCACCAGTGATGTCTTCAAGGTTGTGTGAAAGAAAGAGCGAGCGGTCGACCAGGCGCTGCAGTTCCTGGTTTTGCATCTGCATGTTCATGCCCCCCATGTTGTTCATTTGCTGCTGCATCATTTCTGACATCTGCTGCAGTTGCTGTTGGGCGTTTTGTTGATGCGAGGAGGCCTGCTGGGGATTGTGCTGGCTCAGTTGGCGCTGGGCCTGGCGCATTTGCTGCAACAATTGCTGCTCTTGTGCCTGTTGCATCATCTTCTGCATTTGCTCTGAAATCTCAGGGGTTTGTTCCTGCATTTTTTCGCTGAGTTCCTGCATGCGGTCCATCATGCTTTGGGTGTCTTCTTCCATGCGTTTCTGGCGGCCTTCGAGCAGCGAATCGCGATTTTCGAGCTCTTCGAGCTGTTTTTGCAATTCATCCATTTTTTTCTGCCACTCTTGCTGGGCTTCAGATTGAGCCTGTTGGTCTTGCTGTGAGCCGTCTTGGTTTTGCGGGTCTCCCGTTTCATTTTCTTGGCCGGAAGGTTTGTTCTTTTGGTGTTCTTCGATTTGCTTTTTCAGTTCTTCTTGCTGCTCCGCCAGTTGCTCGGTTTCGCGTTGAAGGTGTTCTTGCCGGTCGGCCAGGTCTTGCATGGTTTTCTGCAGGCCCTCGAGTTGGCGGAACTGATAGGTGGATTCCAACATGGAGAGGGTGCGATCCAATTGTTGTTCGAAATCCTGAAATTGAAAGTCGAGATTTTGCATCTCTTCATGTGAGACTTCTTCAGACATCTTCTGTATGGTGTCTTCAATTTGCTTCAACAATTGGCGGCTGTCTTTGTCGATCAGTTCATCCATCAATTCGCGAATGCGTTCCATTTTTTCGAAGGTATCAGGCGTGAAGTTTTCTTGTTGTTCGGGGCTCTGCATCTGCTGCGCTTCTTTTGCTTGTTCTTCGTATTGGCTCAGTTTTTCCTCCAGGTTTTTGGCTTCTTCCACCAATTCTTCCTGGCGTTTTTTCAGGTCTTCCAACTCCTGCTGTTCCATCCACACTTCTTCGGGCGCTTCTTCATCCAAAGGCTTTTGTTCCATCTTTTCATTGATTTTGCCAATGGTCTCTTGGGCGTCTTTAGAGATTTTTTCCTGCTTTTCAACTATCTCCGATAATTCCTGCACATGTTCTTCTTCTTTGCGCTCCAGATCCGAGAGCAAATCGGTGAGCGAGGGGTAGCGCAGGATATGCGTTCGCGAACGCGCCTTTTTGGGCCCTTGTATGGGGCCGTTGTCCCACACCTCAACATAATAAGTCAATTCATCTCCAGGGAACAAACGGAGTTTGGCCAGATCCCACTTGAAGGTGAGATCCAAGCGGGTGGCCGAACCGATTTCATCCGCTTTGTCTTCGCTGTATTCCCACACTTTCATATGCATGTCGGTCTCTTTGTTGTAATTGATTTGCGAATGGAGGTAGACTTGCTGAACGCGATAATCGTCTCTGGCGCTGGCCTGCACATCTTGAACCATCAAATCTGGCACATTGGACACCTGTTCGGGATGGGTGATTTCGACACTGGGCGTAGCGTCTGGAATCATGGTTACGCGAAGCGTACGGCTTTTGCCCTGCAGATCGTGAACATCTTTCATGAGAAAGTAAAATTCACCGGTTTGATCGGCCGTGAATTTTGTTTGCAGCGTTTTGCCATCCACATTCAATTGCTTATGCTTTTCATTTAAGACGAATTCAGCGCTGGTGAGAGATGAATTCGATTGGACGTGCAAGTTGACTTCGCTGCCTTGGGGCGCCGTGAAGGGACGTAGGGGGGTGATGGTTTCAACCGGTTTGCCGGTGTAAGCAGGCGGCTGGATGGTGATTTCTCCATCTGCCAGAGTGGGGGCATCCAAGGGGATGAGTTTGCCTTGGTTGGAAAGTTGTTCGCCGCTGGAAAAGTAGAAATTCATTTCACGGCGCACCGAGGGGATGGTGTAGGTGATTTGGTTCTGGTTTAAATCGGCTTGCAGGGTTTGCCAGCCGGAAGAATCGGAAATATGAATAAACGCCCGGTCGCTTTGAACAAGTTTTGGAGACGTTGCAGTGATTGTGATGGGATCCCCACGCTTGACGGTTTGTTGGTGAGGAACTGTGAGGGGTGGCAAAGGTGGGGTTTGGGAGCGTACATCCAGGGCCTGGGCAATACGGGCCAGTTCACTTGGTTGATACACGCCGCCAGAATATTGAATGCCTGCAGACAAGAACACCAGTATCAAAAGGCCGAGTAATGAATACGACACAATCCTGGTATCGGAATCCAAACGGGATTGCATATACCGGTTGAGCCATTCGTTATCTGCCTGCAACAGTTCTTCTGAATAGCCCAGTTTTTCTATTTCATCACGGTAACTGTCGGCATAGACCAGCAAGGTGGAGCGATTGGCGAGTTCGGGATTGCGGTGTTCCCAATTGAGGAAGTAGGTTTTGAGACGGAACCCTTCCTTTCCCCAATGGATCAAATAGGCAATTGTGACATAACCAAAAACAACCACTGCAAGTGTAAAAAGAAAGTTAATGGCACCGGCTTGAAGGTTGAGTATTGCGATCAGTGCATAAAGTGCCTGAAAAAGCAGACACAGCGTTATTGCGGCCAGAGCCGCCAGGGTGAAAGTATTTCTCAATGCGTGGCGCCAAAATAAGGATTTTATTTTTTTCACGCTTGGCCAATTGGAATTCATTAAGCCTACGCTCCTTTATCTCTGAAATTATCTTAATTCGTATAGTTTAAACGATTCTTACAGGGCATCGGAGGGGAAGTCGTGTGATTTTTCACCCAAGTAAAGGTAGCGTTCAATAAGATTGACATAGCTGGTCCATTCGGCCGATTCTTCCCGCGCTTTGTTCATTTCGCGCATAAAGGCCATCATTTGCGCATCCATATTTTCTATGTGATGCAGCAGGTTGGCTTCGAGGGTCATCGGGAGGATGGGAGAGCGGTCGGTTTCGCCATGATGAGAGAGAATCATATGCAACAATTGTTTACGTTTTTCAAAAGGGAAATCGTCCAAACTGTCTATTAAGCGTTCTACAAAAGAAGCCCCGATATATATGTGTCCCAACAGCCGGCCTTCGGTGCTGTAATCGATGCGGTACTTGTAATCAAATTCAATGCTCTTGCCCAAATCGTGGAAGATGGCGCCGGTCACCAGTAAATCCGGATTCACTGGTGGATAGGATGGAGCGATGTTCAGGCAAAGATTCACTACACTTAGGGTGTGTTCGAGCAAACCGTGAATATAAGGGTGATGCCACAATTTCGCCCCCGGCGCCGTGATGAATTTTTCCCAAATCGGATCGCTTCGAAATGCGAGCAATAGCCTTTTGTAATCGGGATCATTCAGCGAAGTGATGCGCTCATCGAATTGGGCCACCATTTGTTCGAGGGGGATGGGCGAGAGCGGCAAAAAATCTTGCGGATTGATTTGGGAAGTATCTTCAAGCGGATGAATGGATTGAAGCGCGATTTGGGGCTCATTCTGATAGGAATTGACTTTGCCGCGAACCTGAACCAAACCACCTTCTTTGAGTTGCTTGTGCACGGCTTCGGCTTGTTCCCAGAGCACGGCCGAGATCTTGCCGCTTTTGTCGGAAAGCCGTAGTGTTAAAAATTTACCGCGGTCGAATTCACGCAGATTAAGCCGGGTGACGGCGAAAATGGATTCAACTGGATCACCGATGGACAAGTCTTCGACAAAAACTTTTTCAGGGAGTTCGAGATCTTCCGGTTTCGGAGCCGGTTCCGCTTGCGGCTGTTCATAGGTTTTCGGTTCTTCGGCGTGTTCGGCGTGTTCGAAAAGTGAATCCACGTGATTTTCTCCTATAAAAGTCCTGTTCGGATTGTGACGAATTTTATATGGCTTCTCAAGGGTATCTCACGGGGAATAAACTGTAAATAAACTTCATCACTCAAATTGTTTGTGCTCTCATATCAAAACCAAAAATTTCTGTCACACTACTTGATTCACGAACAATCGACTCGCATCAACAAATGCGGTTCTCGAATTTACTGAGCTGATCAGAGGAGGAAACATGAAACCATCTTTTATCATTAAAGTTATTTGCTTACTTTTGCTCATTACATCACTGAACGTAACAGCACAAGACCGCTTGGACACCCTACGCGAGGGGCATCCGCGTATTACCTGCACCGATGAACGGCTGCAGGAGATTAAACAGCTGATTCAGAATGACCAAGGCGCGAAAGATGTTTATGAGAAGTTGGCCGAGGATGCGGAAGACCTCATGGATGAGCCG
>CAZEZQ010000475.1:0-2766 GCA_964516245.1 uncultured bacterium
GCAGGTCATAGACGCGCCTTGGTGGGCGTCCTCGCTTGCATCATCATATAGTGCATTTTAGATGCCTGTATTACTATATACTGTGTGGCTCTTTTCTGGATCGGACTTTTTGCCGGTTTGTCTTATAAGCGCTATATAATGGCTCAGTGTGGAAGTGTGGCAAAAGTTTAAGAGCACCCCACCCGCCCCGGCGGGCCATAACAAGATGAAACACAAAGTGTAGGGTGGGCTTTAGCCCACCAACGAAAAGTATGCATAACCAATTAGAATCTTGTAACTTATATCAAGGTGTTTTATAAGAGGAGGGCGAGGCTCCCGCCGAGCCGGTTTGTTTGAACGACTTCTGATTTATGTAAATAGTATGCATAACCAATTAGAATTTCAGAACTTACGTGAAGTGTTTCATAAATGGTGAAAAACTTTTGGGTGGCACTGGTTTTTCAACCAGTGCCGATCCATCCATAGTTCATACATCCTTCAGGCACAGGTTATGAAATCTGTGCTACCCATTTCTTGCCACATTCCTTAACTAAATGGCATTGAGGATGGAGTAGATGAATAAGGATGGCTGGAGAATGGCAAGGGATGATAAGGAGCATAATTTGTTTGAACCGGGATTTGCAGGATAGGTGTGATGAGTATGAATGACCAAAATAAAGCGCTTTATTTTCCGGTTTTGATTGCGGTCGTTTTGTTTGCGGTTGTACTCTTGCGCACGGCCTGGTTATGTGACGATGCGTTTATCACCTTTCGGACGATCGACAATTTTCAGAATGGCTATGGGCTGAACTGGAATGTGGCGGAACGGGTGCAGGCCTTTACGCATCCATTGTGGATGATGCTGTTGGCGGTTGGTTCGTATGGGTCGGATATCCCTTTAGCATGCATAGCATTAGGATTATTGGTTTCACTGGCAGTTGTGTGCGTGTTTGCGTTTGGGGTGGCGCGGTCGGCAGCCGAAGCGTTGGTGGGGATAGCGGCTCTGGTTTCATCGAAAGCGTTTATTGATTATTCCACCTCAGGGTTAGAAAATCCACTTTCTCATTTATTTGTCGCTTGGTTTGCGTGGGTGTATTTCTCACAAGTATGGAATTTGCGCACTTTCTCTTTTCTTTCATTGATTGCCGGTTTGGCGGCGTTAAACCGGATGGATACGATATTGGTTTTTTTGCCCGCCTTGATGTATGTGGGATGTCGATTGCCGAAAAAACAGGCGATGATTCGATTCGGTGTTGGGATGCTGCCCTTGATATTGTGGATGGTGTTTTCACTGCTGTATTACGGCTATCCGCTGCCAAACACGGCCTACGCCAAACTAGGGACCGGTCCGGAGAGATTAGGCCTTGTCTTGCAAGGATTGGTGTATGTCAAGCATACGTTAATCAATGACCCAATTACGCCATTAATACTGTTATTGGCGATTGCCGCTGCCTTCTTTTACCGGGAGAAAAAGAAATATCCATTGCTAGCGGGGATGATGTTGTATCTGGCGTATATGATTTGGATCGGCGGTGATTTTATGCAGGGACGGTTTTTCAGCGTTCCTGTGATGATCGCAGTGATCTTACATACTTACAACCGGTTTGAGCGGTTCAGCTGGAAGAGTACGCTGAGTATGGTGATGTTGATTGGGATCGGACTTTTGGCGCCACGCCCCAATTTAATCAGTGGCAGCCAGCTTGGATCTGTATCCTCAAATGTGGAAGACACAGGAATCGCCGATGAACGGGCTTTTTTCTTTCATACCAATGGATTGTTGAATTACGAATGGAAAAAGGGATTTACAGAGCACCAATTCGCCCAGTATGGCATGGAGATGAAGAAACAAGAGAGAAAAGTGGTGATGCAGGGGCCGGTAGGCATGATGGGATATTACGCCGGGCCGGAGGTGCACATTGTGGATCATTACGGGGTGTGTGATCCACTGCTGGCGCATTTGCCCTTTGATGGCGACCCACGCTGGCGGGTGGGGCATTTTAACCGGCAGGTGCCGCAGGGATATATTCAAACTCTATTAAAAGAAGAAAATCATTTTTACAATCCCAATGTGGCATTGTTCTATGAAAAAGTTCAATGGTTAACCAGGAAGCCGTTGTTTTCATGGCAGCGGATGGTTGAAATTGTCAAGATGAATTTGGGATGGTATAACCACTTGTTGGATTCACCTTATACAATTCCAGTACCTGAAAGGCGAATTCCAATCCAAAAAATGCAAGTGTATGTAAAAAACCGGTCTCCCTCGAATGGGCCAAACATTCAAGAGATTGATGAAGAAGGCCTGCAAATTGATTTGGTAAAAAAATCACACGCTAAAATCGTTGAAATTGCGGTGGATCATGACGATGTGTATCAATTGGTTTGGGTGTTGCAGGGAAAACCGAATGGAAGCCGAATGCTTCAGAACACATCGATTTTTGTGGATGAAGGGATGATGGTAAAAAAACCGCGTACACCCAAAGCAGCGCTTGATCGGGGTTTCGATGCATTGCGTTTGTTTCCGGTGCAGGGAGCGGGAGAATACCGGGTAGGGCATATCTATTTGATTGAGAGAGAATTGCCCGAATCAGAATCTTAACATGGCAATTAAATAAAATGATAAAGAACATGTGAAAATATGTGAAATTTTCAGAGACATTATTTCATTTTTTGCTTATAGTTTTCGTAGTATCATCTTTGGGATTGTCAATCTTATGAAATTAATAGATTCCAACAGCCAGTCTTTTTTATTACTCATTATTGCAGCAATTGGGCTTTTGTTTTTTGTAT
>CAZEZQ010000475.1:2776-5090 GCA_964516245.1 uncultured bacterium
CTTGGGTGGGCGACGATGCGTTTATTACCTTTCGCACGGTCGAGAACTTTCAAAATGGGCATGGGCTGCGATGGAACATCAACGAGCGAGTTCAAACGTATACCCATCCACTGTGGATGTTGCTATTGACGTGTGTCTCATTTGCCACAGGTGAAATTCCAATCACAAGTTTGTTGTTGGGTATGGTGTTAACCATTGCGGCAGTGTGTGTTTATGTATTTGGCGTGGTTCGCTGGCATACAACAGCGCTGGCAGGCTTGGCGGCGTTGATCTCGTCCAAAGCCTTTGTCGATTATTCCACCTCCGGTTTGGAAAATTCACTGACCCATTTGTTATTGGTGGTATTCGTCTGGGTCTATTTTTCAAAAGTATGGAATCCCCGCACATTCTTCTATCTAACAATGGTGGCTGCGTTGGCAGCACTAAACCGGATGGATACCATCTTATTTTACCTACCGGCTTTGATGTGGGTGGGATTGGCCTTGCCCAAAAAACAGTTGCTAATTCGATTCGCAATCGGGATGCTGCCGTTTTTGTTGTGGCTTCTCTTTTCGATTGTGTATTATGGGTATCCATTTCCCAATACTGCCTATGCCAAGTTGGGGGTTGATATTTCCAGATGGTTGTTGATCGAACAAGGGATATTGTATGTGCTGTATTCCATCAATATGGATCCCATCACGCCATTGATGATCGTATTGGGATTTGTAGCTCCTTTTGTATTTCGTGAAAATAATAAATATCCCTTGGTGATAGGTATGGCCTTGTATTTGTCGTATGTCATTTGGATAGGGGGAGATTTTATGGGGGGCAGATATTTTTCTGCGTCTTTTTTTCTTGCCGTAATCCTTTTAATCCAAAACCGGCCGTTGCAGTTTGGCTGGATGTGGGCAGCACTAGTTGCAATGATAATAGGAATCGGATTGATGTCACCATTGCCAAACCTACTGAGCGATTCCAATTACGGCGAATCTCCGCTCCATCAAACACAACTGTATGGGATCATCGATGAACGTGAGTTTTATTATCCCTACAATGGATTATTAAAATATGAGCGGGGCAGAGGGATTGCTAGATATCATATGGAATACAGTTCAAATTTGAAAATGAAAAAAGCCGAGATTACTCTAGATACCCGTGTGGGAATGTTGGGGTATTTTGTCGGATCCGATGTGCATGTAATTGATGTGTTAGGAATTTGTGATCCCATGCTGGCGCATTTCCCCAAAAAAAGTAATTCAAATTGGCGGATAGGACATTTTTTTAGAAAGGTGCCGGAGGGATATCAAGAAACCATTCTTTCGAACAATCTGGCTTTTCGAAACCCCTATATCGCTGAGTATTATGAAAAGGTGCAATGGCTCACCCAAAAACCGATTTTTTCTTGGAAGCGGTTTGCCGTAATCCTGAAAATGAATCTGGGATATTACGATGAACTGCTTAAAAATGGCTATAACACTTTAGGCCCTGAAAAACGAATGGCTATTGAAGACTTGCAAACCAGAGTGAAAGAGGGATCATTGTGGAGCGGTCCCAATACAGTTCAGTTCGATGAAGACGGAATCCAAATCAATATCGGGAAAACAATTAATACGGACCGATTTGAATTGGCCTATGACAATAACGATATATACCGGATGGTTTTTCTGAATGGGAGCAATGTTGTGGGCGAAGTGCAAGTTCGTAATGAGGTCAAGCATCTAACAGGAATGTTTATACAAACAATAGAAGTGCCACAAAGTGCAGCACAGGCAGGATACGGCGCCATTCGATTGTATCCAGTGAAGGGAGATGGCAATTATAGTATAGGCCATCTGATATTAAAATGAGGGAGAACCTTAACTCGCCGATGGCTTGTACACGTTCGGGAATGATGGTCTTTAATATCCCCCTGGCTGACGATTCGGCAAAAAGTCTTTTTTGGAGCGCAGGTCATAGACGCGCCTTGGTGGGCGTCCTCGCCTGCAACAACATACAGTGCAGATTGGAGCACCGCGTTGCTATATATTATGTAGTCGTTTTCTAGATCGGACTTTTTGCCGGATCTTCCCTGGCTAGGAAGCATCATACGGGAACATCGGCTTCCAGCCGGTTGGCCGGATATACAATATGTTTATTGGTGGGTAGAAAACCCAACCTACGGTGAGTCTTGCATTCATTTAGTTTTCCATTAGCCTTTTTGTATACTCTAACATCATTCACATATTACCTGCATTCTTGTTTTCCAACAGTAGGTTTTTGATTTCATGTTTTGAACTGTGAAATCTAAACCCATTTTTGCTATTCCAATGCCATGAATCAAACCTTTTATGAA
>CAZEZQ010000476.1:0-5083 GCA_964516245.1 uncultured bacterium
TTACCCCCCTTAATAAGGGGGGCAAAAAACGTTCCCCAAACTTGTGGGTAAAGATTAGCAAACTTGGGGGAGGCTGGGAGGGGGTTGTGGATCATGCTCTAGCTTTTAACAAACATTCTCAACCCCACCCTAACCCTCTCCCATCTCGGGGAGAGAATACACCCTCCAATATTTAGAGGGTAAAGATAAGCAATCTTGGGGGGGGAATTATTTAATAACTTTTCATCTCTTTTATCGAAATCTGGCAAACTGTATTTATTGACTGACCTTTTGGCCATCATCATTATGCCATATAAGGACAAAAGAGGCTACAACTACAAAACCAAACCAGCAGGATTCGCTTAACACATCTCCCAATTTATGATATATTTCATACATAACAAATTTAACTGAATAGGAAATTCAACCATGCTATCAAACAAACACTTCCCTCTCACTTTCGCGCTTATTCTTGTATTTTCACTAGCCCTCACGCCATTCGCTCAAGACAGCAATGAAGGCGAGTGGATCAGCCTGTTTAACGGCAAAAACCTGGATGGCTGGACCCCCAAGTTCCGCCACTCCGAACTTGGAGAAAATTATAAAGATACCTTTCGTGTGGAAGACGGGCTTCTGACCGTTTCGTATGACAAGTGGGAAGGACCATACAACAACCGCTTCGGCCATATCTTTTACAAAGACAAATTCTCGCATTACCGCATTCGGGTGGAATACCGTTTTATCGGCGAACAAGCGGAAGATGGGCCGGGTTGGGCCTTTCGCAACAGCGGCATCATGCTGCATTGCCAAGACCCAGCCACCATGCGCGTCGAGCAAGATTTTCCCGTAAGCATCGAAGCCCAGTTGCTGGGTGGAGACGGTGAAAACAAACGCTCAACCCTCAATCTCTGCACACCGGGAACCCATGTGGTCTATAAAGGCAACTTGCATAAACAACATTGCACCAATTCGAGTTCCAAAACTTATCACGGCGACCAATGGGTCACGGTCGAATGTGAAGTGCGCGGTAGTGAAATCATCAAACACATCATCGACGGCGAAACCGTGCTGGAATACACAAAACCTCAGTGGGATGAATCGAATGCTGACGCGAAGAAATTGATCGAGAAAACCGGTGAAACTTTGGTGGATGAAGGCTACATCTCCCTGCAAGCCGAAAGCCACCCCATCCAGTTCCGCAAGGTAGAACTGTTGCCGCTGGAAGACTGATTGGAATGAAAAAAAACTCAGTTTATTTCTGGACTTTATTGATTATCGTGGTTGGAGTCTGCGCTTATGCGCAAACTCCAACCTTGGATGAAATTAAAACGACTATCCGCTATCGCCTGGCAATCATTGAATCCATCCAGTTTGATTACACACGACTCACCAAAGATGAATTCGGCGGCCCCCAATCAGAATTCAACCAAAAATTTCCCGGTGGAAAAAAAACAGTATGCCATTATAGAATCAAAGGCCAACATCCCTTTTTCAAAAAACGTTTGATGATCGAGTGCACTCCCAACTGGAAGCCACTCAATTACAAAGCGTTTGACGGCAAAACCAGCCAACGTGTGTATCCAAACGGACGGGTGGAAGAGAAAGAACGTTTGTTCGCTGCCTTCACCGAACAATCCAGCCCTTGGTGGGTGATAGACAGGCTCACCAATCATGGAAGAGTGGAACAATTGCTCAACGATGAGTCACTGCATCTCGAATCGGCTGGCGACTTGGTGAAACTCGTGGGCAATTTCGATCAATATTCGTATGCCGAACTCTACCTGGATCCACAAAAAAACTTCGCCATCGTCAAAGGCAAAACCGGTCTTCGTCCCGATATCTTAATACGCCCCATCTGCCATTACAAAACATTCTCGGCCCAGCAATTCGAAAAAGTGATCGTCAATCAAACTGAAATTTACATTCCCACTCAAATACGAATCGAAGAGCACGGCCGGGGAGACGAACGAGTCACCTTTTCACATACGATGCAGGTATTTCATTTCGAAATCAATCAAAATTACCCTGATTCGCTATTTGATCTAGTCTCTCCCGATTTGACCAAACTCGGTTTAAAAAACAAATCCAACCAAAAAGTAATCGATCAAATCAATCGAGAGATTGCCAACTTAGAATTGCAATCGGCCACCACTGTGCAGGCCATCTTCTCACAGCATTCAAACAACAACCTTCCACAAACCCAGGCAGTACGTTATAAACTATCTGATCCTCACAACGTTACTGAATCTACTCATCACAATAGATCTTTCTTAACTGCTCCCATTGTTTCCATTTCGATCTTTACCATGTTATTTATTGGAATAAGTTTGTTTGTGTTATGGATCAAAAGGTCGGCTTAAATTCTTATCCGAATAGGCTTTTTAATCTTTTGTATAGTTTGAACAATGGGTTCGAGCGGATGCCATCCAAATCACGCTGCAATTCTGATTTCTCATGTTTCAACAAATCCACTTCTATCTGCAGCGCTTGCAATCGCGCTTCCCGGTCTGCCGCTCGCGCTTCATGAAACGGTTTAACCGCTTCCCGCTTGGAAGGATTTTTCAACCAATCCATTATCGGCTTTGTATTCGCATCGTCATTAATCAGCTTCGAAACTTCACGAGCCCCGCGGCGCTTGCCCACAATATCCACCCGGCTCAGGGCAATTTCTATAATCAGTTCTTTCAACCCTTTCAAGTCATCATAAGGCAACACCCAGCCCGCATTGTGCTCTTTAATCATCTTCGCCCAGGGAGATTCAGGGGTTACCAAACTTGGCACTCCAGCCCACAACGCGGTACCAGTGCGCAAATCAGAAGACAACAAGCGCTCTTGTGTGGGCTTGCACAAATCCACCGCCACGCTGCCCCGTTTGAGTTCAGGGATAAATTCGCTAAAGCCCAACTGCCCCAACCAGGAAACATGCGGATGCTCGATATATCGCGAGAATTCAGAATCCATTTGTTGTTCGGGCAATACTCCAGCCACCACCAGCTGCCCGGTTCGTAATTGATTGAGCGTTTCGGCAATGCATTCAAAACTGGCCAAGCGCTCGTGCCAGGGCCAAAACAATCCCCCCCAGAAAAACTGCGATTCATCTTCCACATGGCCCTGCCGCGAATAGGGCATTTCATGCAATGTAAAAGGCACCACCGCCAAGCGCCCGATACACTCCGGTGACACTCCCGCCCAAGTCAACCAGGCGGTGAAATAACCCCGCTGGCGTTCATGCGCACAAAAAAAATAATCCACCTGTGAGAGCGCATTCAGTTTGTCGATGATATGCTGATAAAAATTTTCCCGATCCAGCCAATAATATTCCATCGCCAAGGGGCCGGGCAAATCTACCAGTATGGGGATATCCAGCCTTTCTTGTAAGAAGGTCATGGGCTGCCATTGTTCGAAAAGCGCTGCATCGCATCCCGCTTGCCCGATTTCTTTGTGTAACAGTTCTGGTTTGTAAAAAATAATTGAAACTTTACTTGAAACCTTACTTGAAACATCTTGTGTGGCTTCAATTTGCCCACGCCGCTTTTCATGCAAAAAATAAGTGCATTTCACATTTTGCCGTCGCAGCGATTCACCCACCCCCCATATTCGCACCCCTCCTCCCCCACAGGGGGAATTCGACAAGGGCAAACTTTCAGTTGTAACAATGGCAAGGTGTTGAATCATTTCAAAATACTTTTCGTTCCATTTGTATTCAGAATAGACGATTCGGCAAAAAGTCTTTTTTGGAGCGCAGGTCATAGACGCGCCTTGGTGGGCGTCCTCGCCTGCAACAATATACAATTCAGATTAAATACCCACATTACTGTGTATTGTGTGGACGTTTTCTGGTACGGACTTTTTGCCGGTTCGTCAGAATAAAAATAACCATAAACCCTACAAAATAGAAGCGGCTCCCAGTCGGTCTGACTGAGAGCCGCTTGTTATTGAAACAGACCGCGTGTGCCGTGTTTGAGTTGTTTGAGAACCGAAATCCTCAAGTGGGCGCCTAAAAACAGCCGGTGAACCTTCCATCTACTGGCCTGGCTGCCGAACTGCGCCAAGGCTCCCGAATCAGTTAGTATAGCCTCGAAACTTCCTCAGGGATCACGCACACCGCAGAGGCTGTTTCAATAGATAATCAATTATTTTTGTATACAGATAATCAATGACTATTGTATACCATTCTATTTTATCCGCTTTTTTCCCAAGATCAATTTTGAAATTCAATTTTTGAAAAACTTCCCTGCCATGCCATCTGTGGACAGATGCCTTGCAACTGGCCTATAATTGTAATAAGCAAGCTTGGAAATTCAAATATTTCAATTTCATAAATTTCGATTTCAAGAAAGGAGCCGTAACATGTCTCATTCAAGCAAATTGTATAAATGGGGTGGTGTCGCCATCCTCACGGTTGTACTCATTGTTGGAGCCTGGGCTGTTGAAAATCAAAACAATAAAAAGGTTACACCCTCCGATTTCGACCCCTTTAACCCCAGTCAAATTCCCGATACCACCAAAATTGATTTCCAAATCGACGGCATCAGCACCATTGGCGAAATCTTCATGATTGAAGGCCTGAGTTTTGAAAATCAAGTGGGTCCTGAATTTGAGCCTGGCCCAACAACGTTTCCACGTTTGGTTATACATGGCGTTTTTGACAAAAACATACGCGACTGGCGGGAGGATGTTAGGGATGGTGACGCGAGACCTCGTGACATGGATATTACGTTACTTGACGGTAGCGGCTCCCGCCGTCTGCGAATTGAAATTTTCGATGCCTGGCCGACCAGTTTCTCATTCCCGCCGCTCTCAGTTGACGGCTCTACACGCTACATGGAACGTGTTGAATTTGTGTATAAAGATTTCGACATTATTGACTAAAAATAATGAAATCTACAAGTTTGCATACAAGGCAATTTTGCAAACAATACGGTCACGAATGCAAACGAAATTTCGATAAAGGAACAAACCATGAAACATTACCTCTGGGGTTTATTAGTACTCATATGCATGGGAACGGCCACCCTGAATGCCGCCTCTGATGCAGTGGATTTAGAAATGGAATTTACCAATGAAAGTCTGTATATCTTAATGGATGATGGAACCGTCCAAA
>CAZEZQ010000477.1:0-5078 GCA_964516245.1 uncultured bacterium
CACTAACGTACAAGAACGATGGCCGTTGGATTCATTAAGAGCAAATGGTTTTCGCGTTTTCACTGATTCGATAAAGTCAGTCAATTGCGGTTCGGGATCGGGAAACGAAGCGAGTTTGCGTTCGATATTAGGGATATCAGATCGAAATCCCTTATAGAGTTTCCCCTCTGGCCCTTCCAAAAACGCAGCGTCTTTATCGTGGTTTTCTCCATCGAGAATAATTTCACAGCCATCCTCATATTTCATGACCGCATCCGGATGTTGCTGGGGTGCATCCACATCAATTTCAACCGGGCTGGTGTGATCTTTGTCCAAGACATATTGAATGGGATCCAAGTAATGTTGGCCCATATCGCCCAAGCCGCCGCCGTCATAATCCCAATACCCCCGAAATGAACCGTGCACCCGGTGAGGGTGGTAAGGCTTATAAGGCGCAGGTCCCAGCCACATATCATAATCCAACACGGAGGGGACATCTTGTGGAGTGAGATCAGTTTTGCCGCTCCATTGGAATTTCCAATTAAAACCTGTGGTGGCGCTGAGAGTAGCTTTTAAGGGCCAACCCAACATGCCGCTTTGAACCAGTTTTTTCACAGGATGAATTTTCCTGCCAAATCCATAAAAAGTGCTATTAAAACGGAACCAAGTGTTGATACGAAACACGCGGCCATTGCGCTGCACCGCTTCGACCACTTTTTGGCCTTCGCCGATGGTGCGGGTCATCGGTTTTTCACACCAGATATCTTTGCCCGCCTGCGCCGCCATAATAGAGATTAAGCCGTGCCAATGGGGCGGTGTGGCAATGTGAATGATGTCGATATCGGTGCGCTCCAACACTTCGCGAAAATCGGTATAGCCCTTAACACCATCATCATCCGCCCGCTCCAGGGCATTGCTAAGATGGTTTTCATCCACATCGCAAACCGCCAGAAGTTTGGTTCCTCCATATCGCAAATGGTTTTTTCCCATCCCACCGACACCGACTACGGCTTTGGTCAGCTGATCGCTGGGGGGGGATTGCCCCATCACCTTGGAAGGAACAATGCTAAAGACTGAAGCTGTCGAAGCGAGGAATGAGGCGCGCTTCAAAAATCCACGCCGGGACATATTGCCTTGTTTCATTGGAAAAAAACTCCTTATCGATCAAAACATAATTGAAATTTCAAAATCATTTTATTGAAACAATAAAACACTCTTATTGGACAGCATTTTTGGTTGGTTGACAACGGTAGTACTCAACCTTGAACGCTCCAATTCAATCCGTTCTATTTCGTGTAAACAAAACCGAAGCTCAAAAATATATTTAATGCTATTTCTTCCAAGATCGTACATATTCAATCTCAAAAGCAGCCGGAAGTTCATTTGGGTCTGGGAGGCCAAACCAATCTGGAAAGGTTTCACTGTCAAAATTCTTATGCAAGGGTTGTGGAAAGTTGTTTTTTCATTGATGATTTACCTCCTTACTTAAGTGTGTTCCTTTTGCATCCATGCCGGTGTAAATACAAACCAAACAATGGTGGCGATCAGCATATACCATTTCATACTCTCTTGATCCATAGAGCCAAGATAGAAAAAAATGGAAGGCAACACAACTCCCAACAAGGCAAGCCATGATATAATTTGAAAGAAAATTTTCATGTCGAAGCAACCTCCTGCGCCATTCCTGTAGCTGGCAGTTTCTTTTGATACAATTTGCTCACCACGATATACAAAGCGGCAGCGATGAACCAACCCGGCAGGCTCACGAAATAGATTTCAATGCCACCGTATAAAACCAGCGCGATACATATCACTAGGGTGAGTATCCAGGCCACGCCGGCCGCAGCATTGAACGTAGTTCCACCTTTTTCCGCGTAATAATTTTCCAAACCAAATTTGCGAATCAGCCAAAAATCGATGAAGATTACGGCCCCCATCGGCATCAATATCAATCCGTAAAGCGCGACAAAACCCAGCAGCTGCATGGCTACGGCTGGAAACATGCCCGCAATGGTAGCCAGAAACCCAGTATACAAGGTCACTTTGAAACGCGAAGTTTTTGGAACTATGGCTTGAAACGCAAGACCGGCACGGTAAATCGTGGGGTTGGCCGTAGTCCATCCCGCAATCACCACACAGATTAAGCCAGCCAATCCCGCCGCATCATAGGCCATGGGGCCGGGCAACACATCGGTCATGTTCGGGTCGCGGTACAGTTGCAGCGCGTAGAGAAGCGAAGCCGAGATCCAGGCCATAAAATGCCCGACATACATGCCGGAAGCAGTGGCGATGCCGTACCAGGATTTTTTGGCGAAACGAAACACGCTCAAGTCAGCCATGCCAATGTGCATCGCCATATTGCAAAACCAGGCGAAAAAGAGCACATGCCAAAAGGTGAATTTGGTCTGGCCCGGCAGGGGATCGCCTCCTGTCCATATCCGTTCGTTGGCTACCGACCAAAAATCACTCAGTGATGTGACTCCCAATTGCGGCAGCGCAATGATGCCAAAGGTGAGAAAGAGCAACACCATCCAGGGTGAGGCAATATTGGCGAAGTGGGCCACGCTTTCGTATCCATAAGCGGCTACGATTGTGATTAGCGCCCCAACGATAAATACAACAATCACCCAACTGACGCTATTAGGATATAGATCATCCAACCCCGGCATGGGAAATTGAATCCATACCCCCACCGCTGTTGCCGCGACGGTGATCATAGCTCCCGCCAGGAAGCAGAACATCACTCCATTGGCTAAATTGTATAAAGTCACCAAATGGCGGCCACAGATTTTTTCCAATTGATAATACAAGGTTAAGCGGGCGCGGGTGGCGATGGGAGCGGTCATAAACATCCAACTCAGCACCGCCAACAAATTGCCCAGTACGAGTCCGGCAATCAAATCAAATACGCTGACCCCTGCCGCCACAAAAAGCGGACCGATCATCAACTCAGTGCCGGCGCAATGTTCCCCGGCATACATCCCGATAAAGCTTTTGAATCCCAAACGAGCCTGCGGGGGAACCGGTTCACGCTCGTACTCATTGATTTCTGTATAAGGAACTTCCGAACTCTCTGCTCCCTCTCCTGCTTGAATTTCGTTGTTACGGCTCTCATCCATAAATTATCCCCTTTTGAATAACACATCATTTTCATAATTATGAATGTCATGCAGCCAATCGGCACCGGCTGGCACATTCGATTGCAGACAATAGTAATCCCACACGCTGCCAAAAGGCAATGTTTTCATTTCTTCCATCAAAACCAGTCGTTGGGTGAAATCGCCCTGGTTTTCCAATTGGCGAAGGCGTTCAATCGGTTCGAGCATCGCCATCAGCAGTGCCTTGATCATACAGCGGGTACCGATCACCCAGGCCGACACCCGATTGATGCTGGCATCAAAGAAATCTAGGCCAATATGAACACGCGAAAGATACTCTCCCCGCACGAGTTCTTGCGCCAGGGCTTTGAGTTCATCACTCAAGATCACTACATGATCGCTATCCCAACGTACCCCACGGCTGACATGCAGCAGTAGTTCATCCAGCCAGAGCATCACGGCTGAGAGTTTATCGGCAACCGACTCGGTGGGATGAAAATGGCCAGTATCCAGGCACAGTAATTTTTGATTTTGAATGGCATAACCCATATAAAATTCATGCGAGCCCACCACGTAACTTTCAGAACCAATGCCGAATAATTTGGATTCGACCGCATCCAAATTGTGTTTGAGATCAATGCTATCAGAAAAGATTTTGTCCAAAGAGTTGCGCAGACGTTCGCGGGGGGCTTTGCGGTCAGCGGGGACATCTTTGAAACCATCGGGAATCCAAACATTGGTCACACAGGGTGTGCCTAAGGCTTTGCCGAATGCCTCACCCACCCGTCGGCAGGCCTGGCCGTGTTCGACCCAGAATTGCCGGATGCCAGCGTCTGTATGAGCGAGCGTGAAACCATCATCCGCTTTTGGATGGGCAAAAAATGTGGGATTGAAATCCAACCCCATATTTCGTTCTTTGGCCCAATCGGTCCAACTTTGAAAATGGGATGGTTCAATTTCATTGCGGTCGACTTTCTTGCCGCCGGTTTCAGCGTAGGAAGCATGAAGATTGAGACGATGTGTGCCGGGAATAAGTGAAAGAGCTTTATCCACATCCATACGCAGTTCATCAGCGGTTCGAGCTTTGCCAGGATAGTTTCCGGTGACCGCCAAACCGCCGCCGATATCCTGATCGGGGTTTTCAAAGCCACCCACGTCATCGCCTTGCCAGCAATGCATCGAAATGGGGATGCTGGAGAGCGTTTTGATTGCCTGATCAACATCCACCCCCCATTCTTGATATTGTTCTTGGGCTTGCTTGAAACGTGTTTCGATGGATTGTTCGGTGTTGCTCATTTGTTGTGATTTCCCCTTTGCATGTAATAATTGTGTTCCCTCACCACAGTCATCATCCCAAAAGGTAATTTTTTCTCAAAGCAACTCCTCCCCCAAGTTGGGGCCTGCGCGCCTTGGCGGGGAGGCTGGGAGGGGGTTGTGGGTTCTAATCTTACTATTATCAAGCATTCTCAACCCTCCCCTAACCCCTCCCAATCTTGGGAGAGGAATTTTTTTCACACCAAAAGATTAACGAGATATATGAAACACTTCTCTCAGATCCTTTGTCACCGGGCTGTTGTCAGGGTTGGTGGGCATGAGATCTTTCATAGACTCCCACCATTTCTGACAAACTTCCGTTTGCGCGATAGTTTCCCATTGTTCGATACTTTCCATTTCAACATACGCGAACAGTTGATTGCTTTCTGGTTCGAGAAAAATGGAATATTTGTGTACACCATGCGACTTTAAGACTTCTTCCAGCTCGGGCCAGATGGGATTATGGCGCTTCTCATATTCTTCATGTTTTTCTGGATCAACATACATGAGAAAAGCTTTGCATATCATGATCTATTCTCTTTACAGTTGAAATTCAATTAAACTACCGTGTCCTTTTAGTCCTTTATGTCTTTTTGGTCCTTTTGGTCCTTTTATTTCCCATAATTTCAAATGTCATAAACTACTAGTACTCTGTCAATGATGAAATGATGGCAATTCATTTCAATG
>CAZEZQ010000478.1:0-1605 GCA_964516245.1 uncultured bacterium
GCCCGGCTCGGCGGGAGCCTCGCCCTCCCTCAGGGCAACAACCGGCTCGGTAGGAACCTCGCCCTCCCGATTATTGTAATGGAAATGAAGTAAAAACCGCCCGGTAATTCACCAATTCACCGGGCGGTTTGTTGGTTGGGGGAATGGTGATTATCCCACTTTTACTTCAGTGGCTTTGGGGTTTAAGTAGGCCCGCACTTCGTTATGCCAGGCCACATTGGCCAAATGGGGTCCGCAGACTGCGGTATGGCCCACTTCGACTGGGGCGTTGGGTTCTTTGCGCGATTTCAAGCATTCCAAAAAGTTTTCCACATGCGGCATGGTGGGCAGGGGGCCTTTGTATTCCCAATCCGGCTTGCGGTCCCAATCCCAATCGCTTCGGCCTTCATCGGGGTTGTCTTCGTAAAAGCGGCTGCCGCGGCCATCGAGCACCAAATTTCCGCCATCGCCAAGAAATTTGATTTGCCATCCGTTTTCGTAACGGCTGGTGTAGCACAGTTCCCATGAGGCATTGAAATTGTCGTATTGATAAATGGCAGAGAACACATCCGGTGTTTCAGCGCCGGTCATCTTATAGACCTTGCCGAAGCATTCAGCCATGTTGGGTGTGCCTGAGTTCATAAACCACTGAATGACATCCATCAGGTGGGTGCCCTGGTCGCACACGTGGCCGCCTGAAAATTCCCAGAATACCCGCCAGTTGCGGAACTTTTCCACCCGGTATTCGCTGGGTTTGTTGGGAAAGCAAAACGATTCCCAATCCAATTCGCCTTCCAGCGGCGGGTAGTTTAACGGTTCAGACCAGTTCCAATTCCACTTGGCTTTCACCATATAGACATTGCCCAGTTTGCCTTCATCGACGACTTTCTTGGCCTCGTGCACGGCGGGCGAGCTGCGCCGCTGCATGCCGATCTGCACGATGTGGCCGGTTTTGCGCACTTCTTCTACCATGCGCGCGCCTTCTTCAATCGAGTGTGACATTGGCTTTTCGCAATAGGCGTCTTTGCCAGCGCGCACACTGTCGATCAGTTGTACACCGTGCTGGTGTTCAGGCGTGGCAATCAGCACGGCGTCGATGGAGTTGTCTTCAAGCAACTTGCGGTAGTCTTTGTATCCCTTCGCGCCTTCGCCGGCGATTTCCAGGCCACGTTCGAGGTTGACGCTGTAGGCATCAGCCACCCCAACGAATTTACAATTGTTGCGCAGAAAATCGCGCATCACGCCGCGACCGCGGCCGCCTGGACCAATGATTCCCATAATGACGCGATCGTTGGCGCCAAGGACGGATTGCGGAAACACATTGCTCATGGCGGCAATGGCGGTTGCCGTGCCTGCCGCCCCTTTGACAAAGGATCTACGATTCACATGAGATTGTTTTTTCATTATTTTTCTCCCTCAAGTAGAAGTATGAACTCGTATCAATATCTTCACATGAAATGATGTAGTTGGGAAGATCAAGGCATGATGAATTGAAAACCATTCTGGATAATCGTATTGGTATATTGACACATTTAAACTATAATAATTTATTGAGTTTGAATTGATAAACGGAAACAATAAAGTTTATTTTATCCATTATAATTGGATTAGTACCAAAATCATAAA
>CAZEZQ010000478.1:1615-5075 GCA_964516245.1 uncultured bacterium
TTTATTTTATTTATAGTATAAGAAGTGAAAGGTATAAAACATGAACTTCAAAGATAACTCAATCAAAATTAGATTTTCTTCTGAGCATAAAGATTTGATTGAGAGAGCAGCTGCAATCAAAGGGTTATCAATCAATGATTTTGTGGTTTCTACATTGCATGAAAAAGTAACTCATATCGTTAAAGATCATAATGTGATTGAATTAACTGAAGAAGATCAAAAAGTATTTGTGGAAGCGTTATTAAATCCCCCACTGCCAAATGATAATTTGCGCAAAGCAGCTGAAGAACTTGATAAAGTTATTTCTTCATAGTTTACACATCAATGTTATTACAATTCAAAATTGAAGCCCTCGACAAACGTCATAATCGCGAATCATTTTTCTGTGGCATAACTTCTCTTGATCGTTATTTGAAAATGCATGCTGGTTAGGAGACAAGAAAAAGAATAGCAGTTGTTTATCTACTTATTGAAAAATCATCTAATAATATTGCTGGATATTACACACTTTCTTCAACGAGTGTCAAACTTACTTCTTTTCCACCGAGTATATCAAAAAAACTCCCTCACTACGAATCAATTCCAGCCACTTTAATTGGCCGCTTAGCAATAGATCAAAATTATCAAGGCCAGGGTATTGGCAAGTATCTTATGACAGAAGCGTTACGCCAATGTTATCAAGCTAGCAAATCAGTTGCTTCCTTCGCAGTGGTTGTTGATGCATTAAATGAAAAAGCAATAAAATTCTACGAAAAATATGGGTTCATTCGATTCCCATCAAATCCTTCACGGCTTTTTCTTCTAATGAAAACTATTGACAAGATCTTTGAATAAAGAAACTTTGAACATTTTCCTAAATAACGAACTGCTAGTTCACCCCATACATCTCTCCATACTTCTTTTTTAGATATCTCAAATACGGCTCGGCATTCAAATCTTCTCCGCATAGATCGTTCATCAGTTTTGGGGCGGTTTTGCGGCGGCCTATTTGGTGTACATTTTCACGTAGCCATTGCAGCAAGCTTTCCAGTTTCCCTTGCTCAACATCGTTCCACAAATTGGGGAGATCGGTTTCGATTTTTTCAAACATCATCGAGGCGTAGAGGTTGCCTAGTGTGTATGTGGGAAAATATCCCATCGCGCCATGCGACCAGTGGATATCCTGCAGGCAGCCCAAATCATCGCTGGGCACATCCAAACCGAGATACTGTTTCATCTTCGTGTTCCATATCTCGGGCACTTCATCCACTTTGATGTCACCTTCAATCAATCCCAATTCGATTTCGAAGCGTAAAATGATATGCAAGTTGTAGGTACACTCATCCGCTTCCACCCGGATGAACGAGGGTTGTACTTGGTTTGCGGCTTCGAAAATTTGTTCATTGCTGATTTGATCCAATTGCTTGGGAAAGCGCTCGCGGAGTTTGGGACCGTAATGGTTCCAAAACGGCAAACTGCGGCCAATCAAATTTTCCCACATGCGCGATTGGGATTCGTGAATGCCCAATGAAATTGCATTGCCCAATGTGGTGCGATTGTCATGCGCCAAAAATCCTTGCTCGTATAGCGCGTGCCCGCCTTCATGGATCGAACTGGACAGGGCAGAGAATAACTCGTGCTTGTTTACCCGGGTGGTGATGCGCACGTCATTCAAATCAAAATTGATGGTGAAGGGATGCACCGATTTGTCTTGCCGGCCGGCTTCGAAGTCGTAACCCATGTCTTGCAATACTTGCACGGTGAAGTCCAT
This sequence comes from uncultured bacterium, assembly GCA_964516245.1. GTDB lineage: Bacteria > Hinthialibacterota > Hinthialibacteria > Hinthialibacterales > Hinthialibacteraceae > CAZEZQ01. Next base: position 3,366 of record CAZEZQ010000478.1, read on the forward strand.
CTGGGTGTCTTCATCCCATTCTTGTTCCAACCAGGCAGTGTTGGGCTGCTCGGGTGAATTTACGATTGCTTCTACCAATTGGCTTTGTTCTTTGGCAAGATGGTTAAACACATTTTGTATAGTTTTCGTGGTCAAACCGCGCTCATAATCTTCAAGGAGGGCATCGTAAGGAGTTTTATGGTATCCCATGTAGTCTGCTTTGCGTTTGTTGAGATCCACAATTTTTTGCAGATGCGGTTGAAACATCGAATAATCAGATTCTTTGCGGGCTTTGACCCACGCTTCATAGGCCTGGCTTTGCGTGAGTGAAAATTCATGCACGAATTCTTCTGGCAGCTTCTTGGCGCGTTCGTAATCGTATAATGTTTCCTGCACATTTTTGGCTTCATCGTTGCTGAGTTCATGTTTCGAATCACTCAACATTTTCAGCCAATCTCCCATATTCTTATCGGTGAACATTCGATGGGCCAACGAAGACAAGGTAGCCAATTGTTGGCCCCGCCTTGGCGCTGCTTTGGGAGGCATGTAGACTTCTTGATCCCAATGCATGAGTGATATTCCCGACTCGATGTCTTTGATTTCACCAATTTTGTGCATGAAAGTGCCGTAGGTTTTTCTGATCGTCTCCTGATTCATATTGACCACCTATAGAAAATTTCTTAAGGACATTTAATATTCTCTATTGACTCATTCAATCAATTGATCGAATATAATAGATACAAGTGCTGAAAATGATTCTAGTGTTTTGGGAGGATGTATGAAGATGCGTAAGAAACGCGCGTTTACACTTATTGAATTACTGATTGTGGTTGCGATTATCGGTATTTTGGCAGCAGTCGCTGTACCCAACTTTTTAAATGCCCAATTGCGGGCGCAACTGGCGCAGGTGGAATCCAACGTAAAAGCTCTGGCAACGGCGTATGAATTGTATCGTGTTGACTACGGTTCGTATGCATTGCATGACACTTCTCATCAACAAAATGTTCTGAACAATGCTATTACCACGCCAATTGCCTATATCGCCACTATGCCAGTCGATATTTTTCAAGAAGGCAAACTTACTGAGAAATTCCAATTGTCTCAAAGCGGCGCAGCCGAGCTGCATCCTGAACCATTTTATGGCAATTCCTTTGGCAATCCTGCAATGGATGGCGACCCAAACAAATACACAGATTTGACATTGCGTTTCAAAGATGACCCGATTCAATATCAAAAAGCGCAAGGGATGTGGCCTCTTGGACGCTATGTTGTGAGTGTTGGTCCTGATGGCGTGCACAATTTTCCGGGAGTTTTTAATGCTTCCAATGGGATTCGCAGCTCTGGTGATATTATTAGAGTGATCCCTTAAGACTAACCAAAAATATTTGAATTTTTCATCACAATTGTGATTGTAGGGGCACGTTGTCCGCCAGGGCGGATGCCCCTGCAGTGAGAGATAATCTCTAACCAAAGATATTTGAATTTTCTAAATGTTGGGGCAGACCCCAGTGTCTGCCCCGAATGCTAATTTCACTGAAGGTAAAACCATTCTGAGAGAGATTTTCGCACAATTCACAAGTAAGAATCTCATAATTTGTCTGTTAAAATCTAGCCAAAGATATTTGAAATGGGGAGGGCGAATCTCCTGATGAGCCGCAGGTGTGTGAAAACGGCTTGGCGGGAGCACGCCACGGCGCATTTGCAACCTCGCCCTCCCCATAAACTCATTAC
>CAZEZQ010000479.1:0-5072 GCA_964516245.1 uncultured bacterium
AGCACGAGACGGCGCAGGTCGCGGACGGCGCGGCCGGCCAGCGCCTGATTGCCGCCAAAGCCCTGGGCGCAAGCGATTTGGGTTGTAGTGGCCTCTGGGATAAACCGCCCCACAGTGGTTTGGACTTCGCCATAAGGATTTTGGATCGCACCTGCATTTTGTGTTGGAAACGGTTCAAACGGGTGGCCGATTAGTTGCCGGGTTTTGGAATCACGAATCAGAATAATCCCAGCAAATTTGGTTTTTTGTTCAAAATCAGGGCCAAATGAAATAACCCAGTCGATTGTTCCATCTTGATTCACATCGCCTTGTGAAAGATGCACACCTCGAGTGGCTTGGTGGCCACGATCGATATATCGTTCGGGAAGAGCTTGGAGAATGGATTCTTTGCCAAGATTGTTCTCCAAACCTGAGAGAGAATAAAGCATAGGATCAGCGCCCCGTTGAGGGGCGAATATGATTTTTCTTACTTGAGGCACTGCCGGGCGAAGATCGCCCGCACTGAATGTTAAAATCAATGGTGTTCCGCTCGCTGGATTCATCTCAAATTCTGCCCATTGGCCATTGGGTTGAAATGACTCAGTGTTAAGGTCCAAACCCGGGATTTTGGTAATATAAGGCAACAAAAAACGGCCGTTTTGAACTTTTTGGAATAACCGATGGGTATCGGCATTCGATTGAACTGTGGTTTGGTTCACTGGTGGTTCCAACACCAAATACAAAAAAGTATCCAGGATGCGAATATTTCCCGATTCATCCCATGGGTTTCGATGCCAGTGATGGGCAAGGCCGGTATTGTGAATTTGCTTCCCCTTATATAGGCTGGGGAGAGCCAAAACGGTGAGACGTTTTTCCGGCGGACAGATTTTGTCGTAGCGCTCCAATCGTTCTACAGTCTTTTTGGCGATTTTGTCGGCCACCAGCCAATCTTCTGTATGTTCTATCGATATGGGAATCATGGTAGTGATCCAAATGAATGCCAGCAGCCACCCAAACAATTGAAACCAAAGGTTTCGTTTGAAGAGTGCTGCGATCAGTGAAGAAAACACCAAAAAGGCGCCGATCGATGGGATGTAGAGATAGCGTTCGGAAAGCGTAGTATCTAGATCACTCAACTGGCTTAATACTGGGATGATTGATAACATCCAGATCGCAAGCCCGCAAGCAAGCAGCCGGTGGCCTTGGAGGATGGCATATACAAATCCAATTAACCAGACAGAGGTGATCCAGAAAAAATAGGTATAAAGAGCGTTTTGATAAAAAATATCTTCGCGCACTTCTTGTATCAGCCAGTCATACGGCAAAGCCAGAAACGTAAACACTTTCACCACTGATGTGCATTGAATATGAAGTGGAGTAAAAAATCTCTCAAAACCGTTGCCCCCTATTAGAGTTCCTCCCAACGCCCATGTGCGAATGATACCAAAAACTACAATTAGAATGATAAAGTGATTCAAGAGGGGTTTCCATGATTTCTGGCATTGGAAACAAAGTGAAGACCGGCGCAGAACAACCTCATAGACCAAAAGAATTAAAGGAAGCGTGACCGCCATCTCTTTGCTGAGCAATGCGCAAACAAACGCAGCGTATGAACCCCACAGCGCTTTGGCATGGTATGATTCACGTCCCCATACATAAAAAGCCAATGCCGCCAGATAAAACAAAGCGCACAGGCTATCTGTACGTCCGTTGATCATGGCGATGGATTCAAGATGCCTTGGATGCAGGGCAAAAGCCAATCCAGCCAGCCAAGCGGTAAAGATGCTGGACACCTTATTTGCCGGCAGAAAAAGCAGGACCAGCCAAACTACAAGAAAAGAACAGCCCAGATGGATGAGGAAATTATCCACATGAAAACCACTCGGCGTTGGGCCCCAAAGGAAATTTTGTTCAAGAGCAATTTGCAGAGGCCGATAATAATGGAGCCCATGATATTCTTCCCCCTGCCAAAACCAGTCGCTCACGAAAGCGTTGCCCACTTGGCTTAATGATTTGCTGGCATTGAGAAAAAAATAGTCGTCAGAAATCCACCCCATGGAAAGCGTCGGGCCGAAGAGCGCAAACACCGATACGGTTAATAAAATTAAAAAGCCGAGATGGAGCCATGTGGAGTTTTTCATGTGATAACCAAAGCATTTAGATTTATGGAAAGTATAGTGAAGTTGGAGGGGGGTGGTGAAGGAGGGGAAATTTGATTTAGTGAATGTTCTTATAAAGATATTTCTTAAGAAGATTTACTGGGAAGAAATTAGGAAAAATCACTAGATACCGCCGTAACATAAAATTTATCGCCTTCCAGATATTGAATATCGGCGTCGACTATGAATTTTTTTACATTTGGGAAAAGCCTTTCTTTTTCAGAAATTAGTATTCTGATGTTCTCTCTTACGTTGTCGAGATCACATTCTCCAAGATGTGGTTGTTTTTCTTTCACTGACTCTATTAATTCATCAAATTTTTCCTCTCTTTTTTCATCTGTAAATAGAGACAAGTTCCAAGCAATCAAAGCGATACTTAAATTTATCCTTTTATCTTCAATGCTGTCTCCCATGTTAACAAAGTCATACGAATATTCGGCCAGCATCTCTGATACTTTTTTGAAGGATGATGAAGACCGGTTTGAACGTTTTGATTTTCTGTTTTTTCATATGTTCAATGGCTCTTCGAAGAGTGGAGTTCTCAATAGGCAATTATTGGCATTTCTCAGTGCCTACATTGTTTACATAAAAATGAAATAACCCAACAGTCGATCCAACCTCTATTAACCCAGCCGAAATCTAACCAGTTTTCCACTTCTGCAACAATACTATGAATCAAGCATTGTAAGGATTGCTGTGAGGCAGTGTTTCTTTTCTGTCGGGAATGCCCGTCAGGAATATCACATTGTGTTTGTATCCATAGTAGGCATCAAGAATATAATCGTGCCAATATTGTATTGAATTTCCCTGTTTCATGAATGCCTTGCGTTTCTTATCCAGATTCGCATCATTTGGAGTGATTCTGTTTCTAGCGAAGAATTTTAACCATTCATCTTTTCCCTGGTTTAGAAGAACATAGGGCGTGGTGAAGACCAGCTCATAATCTAGAATTGAGTGTGGACTCTTTACTAGTCGCGCGTACCACAACTCTCCTTGCTCTCCCGAATATCCTGATGGACATATAGATTTGAATTGATTACCAGTGAGAATATCTTGTAAAAGAATTTTCTCATCATCAAATCCACAGTGTTCATAGATACCCATATGGGAATCGTTTTGTATTTTCAATATGGGTATCCAGTCATCAGGAAAACCTAGAGGTTCCGCCAATTGCAAAAGGATGCTTCCGATGGTTTCTTTGGGCTTTCCAAAGCCAAAATCATAAGAGGCCCACATCGTGTAATAAGAAATTGTTATAGGACTGATAGGCGGGTATCCAGGGATTAAGATTCTTTCCAACTTTCCAATTGTTCTATTAAACTCATCCAATTCAGAAAAGGTGGATACCTGTTCGGCAAATACAGACACAATATTCTGCATCATGACGTGAACAGCATGAAGTGGATCAAAATCTTTTAAACGTTCGGGCGTAACGATGCTCTTAAGAATGTCTTCCGTGTGTGCTTCAAGCTCTTGAATTTCCGAAAACGAAATTACGTTGGATTTTCGGTTAGAAACGAATTTCTTTTTTAATTTGTTTGTTATTGAGTTCATCCGGTACCCCTTATGTTCGGATGCTTTTTCATGCGATTATTATGCCCTCACCAAATCACAAACATCAATTTGTCTTCGAAGGCTTTATTCGGGTTGAATTCCCATCTCTTGGATGAAGGTATTGGCCTCATCGATGGATTTTTCCATTTCTTCGATTAAGCTTTTGACATCTTCTTGCACCTGGTTCGCCTCTTGTTGGATGCTGGCAATGGCGCGGGCGTTGAGGTTGTGTTTGAGATAGAGAACCTGATCTTTCAAGGCAGCCAATACAGGGTCCATCTTGATCGAGGCTTTCTGCATGGTAACCATCATTTTTTTATACTTGGATCGGGTTTCTTCGAGTTGGTTTTCGCTGGCTCGGCGCAATCTCGCATTTGAATATTCTTCCAACTCGTTTTCCCATTCTTTGAAAAGCGCCTGCGCCACAGACTCGACGTTTTCGATACGGGACCGGACCTCATTGGCCTTGGATAAACTTTGGTTGTATTCGCGGTCCAGTCTTTCGTATTTTTCTTGCAGTTCTCCCCCTTGATAATTGACCACTGATTGAAACTGCTCCAATGCGCTATTGAATTGTTGTTTCGCTTCTTCTTGCGAGTTTCGCGCATCTTCCACCCGGTCTACCAGAATGTCGCGCTTATGAACCCCGAATTTTTCCATGGTTTCGTAATACACCGTTTGGCACGAACCAAAAAAGCAAAATGACAAAACGGTTAACAATGAAAGTTGATGAATTCGAAATGAGTTCAAGATATTTCTCCTCTCATGGAGATTGTTCGTTTGTTCCATTGTATTCGTCAATTATACCATCATTTTGATTCTATCCTGATTTTCTCATACGAAGGAGAGACAGGTCAAGCATGGGGATTCTGAAGAGACAAATCGTATAAATGTTGGAAAAGTGAGAGAATCGTTATGAACAAAGGCCTGCAAGATCAAACAAACAACAACAAACACAACAAACAAAATCTGCTTGACGGAACCTCCCCCTGAGGTATAGTAAATAAGAGACCAATTGGGGCGTGGTCGAATTGGTAAGACGTCTGACTCTGGATCAGAAGGCTGCAGGTTCGAGCCCTGCCGCCCCAGGTTGATTTTTCTAGACTTACATAAAACGATTTGCTTCAGTAAAAACACTGCGCTACCACAACAATTTTGCATGCCATTCGATTACATCCCTTCTCTAAATCCAATCAATCTCATAGATCCATGCCAGCATGCTAACTACCCCGTAATTTTTTGTTTCACCAAACATTAAATTGTATTACAACATATTGATTCCCAGAAATCGAGTAGAGGATAAAAAAACTGAATAATCAATCTGCAAAATTGGAACCTTTGTAAGAGGTGAATCGGCAAGAGTATTGCGGGGTATCAAAT
>CAZEZQ010000480.1:0-5068 GCA_964516245.1 uncultured bacterium
TATGCCCTCAAAGTGAATTCTCTTGAGGAATTTCAGAAGCGCATTCAAGAATACACAAACCAAACGAATCAATAGTTGTTGACATTATATTTCAATAAACAAGTTCGAGGGGAAGAACGATCATAACCGTCAACTAGAACATGAAAGAATTGGAGCAAGCCAAAAGATGGATTTGGTGAAATTACCGATGGTATTGGTGATTAAAATCTTTCAAATTTAAAAACGATATCATCAATACAGATTCCAATTGATTACAGATGATAAGGTGATCAATTCAGAATTTTCATCAATATAAAGACCTTTTCCCGGTAGACCCGGTTTGGCAGAAAAACCATTTGACCATTCTTCTGCCGCTTGTCCTTCACCTCCTGCTCCACCGTTGAGTTTAATTCTTTCATTGTTTGGAGCGTAATTGGCCATAATCGTTGAATCATACAGAGCAAGTCCATGACCCCCATTGCCTGCATGGAAAAGATGTTGATCTGGATCAAAAGGAGCAGGATACTGGTAGAGCAATCCATTACCACCTGTTCCACCTGTTAGAAGATTCGATGCACCATTAAAGAGCAATTGTGCAGTGGTATTAACCAACGAAACTGCATCTCCTCCATTCCCTCCGCCTTGAATAATGTTATGGCGGTGACCCCGAGCAGGATACCCATTGCCCCCAAAAATTGTAATTTTTTGGAGTGAAATATGGATATCTTGACAAGAGAAAAATTGAATCGCATCACTCCCATAAATGTATTGATTTGGTGTAGCACCGTACCCCACTTTGAATGTGCTGCCTTTAAGAAATGAATTTTCGAAATGAAAAGAACTATTGCGAACATTTTCAACCGCAATATTTCTATACCCATCTGGGTGATCGCTTGTAATTGTTGAATTGATGACTTGGATTTCAATATCTTGAGTTGAAGCGATCCGAAGTGTGGGATTCAGGCGTGTACGGGAAGAATAGGGGATCGCATTCAACCATGAAACACCCAGAATCGTACTATTTGTTATCCTCAAGTTCCCTTTGCATTCGATTAAAGTTTTCAAATAACAATCTTGAATGTTTAAAGTGCCCGATTCAATTCGGATCGGTGATACAACCGGACCACCCGACGCACCCGTAAATACAACAATACCTTTCAAAGGATCTTCCACTCGAAAGTTTTCAATTGTGACATGGCTATTGACAACCTTGATGAACGAAGATTCATCACTAAATTCTGAGACCCCTAATTTTCTGATTCCAGAATATGGTTCCATACCGATGATTTTGATGTCCTTGTTCTCTATAACTACACCGTTTGGATCATACCCAGCTGAACCATTTTCAACGGTATCTTCAAAATTTGTCCAATAGACATTTTTAGTTGTTAAGTGAATTTCATCTCCATTTACCGCTCGTTCAACAGCTTCTTGAACTGTTTGGGCATCGCCTGGTATGGTGATGATTTTTGCGAAGCAATATGCCACAGAGCAAAACAAAAGACAAATTGCGAATGCGGAAATGGATAAATTTTTATACATAATAGAAATCACACAACGAGAAATGAAATTGATTCCATTGAATCGATTTAATATTATTAGATAAATAATACTCTCGGAGTAAATATATCTTATTGTTTCTTGTTTGTCGATTTTAATTTTTGGATTATGTGAATTCTAAACTACGAACTTATATTTTCAAATCATTAAGAGATAAAAATGAAAACGAGGACATATGTGATCATAATGGCAAATAGCAAAATTGCGATTCCTTCTACCCAACTTTCAAGTTTGCAAAAGAGGATGACCAATCCAGGTGCAATAAACCGTCCAAAAGGCCGAAGAAAAATAAACTGATAGGCTAACAATGAATATGCGAGCATGCAAACAATAAATATGAGAGTTGAAAAAAAGACTTCATTTAGAGAATCTTTTTCTTCGCGAAAGGAGTTGATTACAAAGTAGGAAGTGAAAAACGAGATGCTGTAAATGAAAACCATCGAGTACAATTTGCTAGCTCCATCTGATGACAGTTGCATAGCCATCACCTTGTTTTGATCATTCGTGGATGCTTTCCGGCCACTTTGTGCGAACTCCCTGCTTTTTGATAAAATCTTGAAAATCAGTCAACAGTTTTTCCTGGTTTCGTATTGCCCGCGGTTTTTCATCTCTTTTCAAACAGTACGCCACCAAACACCCCACACTTTCGCCAATGTTCCATTCTACTGGATGCAGCCGATAAGAACCATTGGTGATGTGGGTGGTGCCAATATTTTTGCAGGCAGGCAGAAGGTTATCCATATTGATGGGAATCATAGCGCCAAGAGGAATTTGAAATGGCAGGCAGCCGATGTCGATGTAATTATCGCCGCCAGTACTGGGATGGAGATCGATACGGTAATAACCGATTCCGACAGAATCGTAAAATTCAGCTGCTTTGAGTAGTTTCACATCTCCCAACTCTTCTTTGCGCATTTCAGTTCCGACATGTTGTTCCAGAATTCGGAATTCGGGAACAATGCGCTGGGATTCGCGGATGTAGGGCCGTTTGGCAAGGCCGTGTTCGGTTCCCAAAAGATCGCCGCGCAAACGAAGCCCTTTCCAGCCTTGCTGGTTGCCCTCCATATGAGGGGCTTCGGTTTGCAGCCAATACAAAAGCGAGAGACTCAGTTGCTTGGCGGCTTCCAAATGCTTTTGATTCTCGGTTTCACTTCCGCCGAAGATGTTGCCCAAGAAGTAATCGTTTTGCGGCCAGTTCACCAGGCAAATATCACCTTGATAAAACGAAGGGTCATAGAGGTTTTGCGCAATCATCCGCCGGTAGCGCCAAAAGCCGGAATATTCACCTTGGGCTTCTTTCACCGGGTCGCAATACAAGGTTCGCGGTTTGAGAGTATGTGGATGCGAATAGGTCCATGCAAACAGTTTGCCCGGCCAATCGGGTTCGAGTTTGGGGGTGTAGTTGCGCCAGAAATCGTACTCTTGTGGTTTGTCTATTGTATGGTCTTCGCCTGCGAGATAATCCATGGCGAAACACCAGGTAACCGCTTGCATGTTGTTGGGTTCGGCTTGATCGGCGGCATGCAACTCACCCGTATCGGATTTCGCTTCCGCACCGGTTACAAATTCCGTGTTACTAAGGGGCAGCAGTTCACCGGTTTCGGTGGCATCAGCAAAGTAAGATGCATAAAGAGAGATTTGGTTGCCATTCAAAGTGTTTTGCAAAGTGACCGATTGCATACGGTTGCTGTTGGTCTCGGTAGCTACCGGTTTATGATTGGTGAGTAGGGTTAATTGCTTGTTGCTCAGATAAGGGGCAAGCATACTTTCCAAAATGTTAAGAGCCACTTTGGGTTCATGGCAAATGCGGGAAACGCCACAGGCGCCGGGATTAAAACGGTTTTGCTTTTCCGCATTCAATACGGGATAGTTTTCCAAATAGTACTCACGCACACGGCGGCGGAATTCAAGATAAGTATCAGTACAGCCGAAATCTTCGATCCAACTGTTTTCATCGGGAGGGACACCCTGCTGAGTAATTTGACCGCCGATCCATTCGGTTTCTTCAGTCATAATGACTTTGAGCCCATTGCGCAAGGCGCCCAGTGCTGCTGCGCAGCCTCCAAGTCCACCCCCTACAACAATAAAATCGGCTTGGGCTTCTTTGCCAAATAAATCAGAGGGAAAAACACTGAGTCCAACAGGTAGAGCGCTACTCAAAGTCAAGAATGTTCGGCGCTTCATGGCATACATCCTTTCTTGAACGAAATATCGTTCATATATAACAGATGATAATAGTATTGGGCTTTTTCTAATGTTAAAAATATATTAAGTTATACTTTATCCAAAGTCAAAATATATTGAGAAAGGAGAGTAAGATGATCAAGAAATTTGGATTTGTGATGCTGCTTTTCATGTTGCCATTTGGAATTCAGGCACAAGAGTTGGAGTTGTTTTATCAAGGGGAATTTGAAACTCAGGGACCGCCGTTGTCGATTGCGGCGGATGCAAATGGTGGTATCTATTACACGGTATTTACTTTTGCAGGCGCAAACCAGACCCGCTGCTTTTATGTAGAAGACCCAATTGCAAATGCAGGGACGGAAAACCATGTATTGGTGAGTGATGCGGCGGATACCGAAGTGCCCGCAGGACGTGGGTTCACCGGTGTAGCAGTGGATAGCCAAGGGAACGTTTATTTGGCGCTGGAAAGTGGCTCAAACGATAGTGCCAATGTGCGCAAACTAAGCCCTGCGCCTGAATTTGCCGAAGTGGATGAATTCGCCAGCGGCGTCGTGTTTGCCGGTATTCGATACAACGGAGTCGAAGTGTTAACAGATGACGTGATCGCACTGACAACGTTCAGTTCGGTGGAATTTTGGGATGCCAACAATTCAGCTCCGCTGCATACCATTGGTGGGACAGAAGCCTTTCAACGTGATTTGGCATATAACCCAAACAACGATGACATCTATATATCGAAAAATGGAAATGAATCCACCAATAGTGTTACCTTATTAACCGGTGGCACGCCGGATGATCCTACGACATACGCTGCAGAAGCCGGATTCATCGCCCAAGGCGGTGTGGATAGCGCATTCGGTGTCAATGCCCAACAAATTGAATATGATTCTGAAAACAACGTGATTGCAGTTCCCGATTATTCGGCCGAGCAAACTACGGTGGCGTTTTACAATCCTAACAACACCGAAGAAGCGCTGGTGAAAGTAGACGCCAGTGAATCTCCCAACGCGCCATTCGCTTCTCCCAGTGACATTGTTGCGGTACCAACCGAAACGGAAACCTTGTATTTCATAACCGACAACGGCAATGGACGTGTGGTGATTTATACGGATAATCCTGAAACCTCGGTATCAAACTGGAACATTTATTAAATGATAATACCTTTAGCCTCTTTCCCTGTTTTTGGGGAGAGAGGCTTTCTTGCCCAATTCTATCTCAATCAAAACTGCACGAGAAAAGTAATCAACTGGTTTTATGAAGGTAACAGAGAATAGATTCTTACTTGTGAATTGTGAGAAAATCACTCTCAGAATTTATCTTCAGTGAAATCAGCATTCGGGGCAGA
>CAZEZQ010000481.1:0-5060 GCA_964516245.1 uncultured bacterium
TGAACGACTTCTGATTTACGTAAATAGTATGCATAACCAATTAGAATTTCAGAACAAACGTGAAGTGTTTCATAGGGGGAAATTCAAATGAGAATTCACGTCAAATCAATTTCAGTTTTATTAATATGCACTTTCTTTATTGGGGCATTTTCTGGCTGCAGCATGGAAAAAGCGTTTTTGGTTATAAAATCTCTGCTCAAAGGCTCCGGTGCGCCGCCCAAAGCCGAGCGCGAAGCAATAAATCAACGGGAAAAAGAATTTTTCGCTGCTGGAAAAAATCAAAGCATTACTGTCTACGGGGTCTACCGCTTCAAAGAAGGCAAAGACCACATCAGCGAAGAAGCCACCGGTTGCCTGGTTGAGAAACTAAGCGAACTGGGGTTCAACAAAGTGGAACGCTTTTCAGAGCCAATCAGTTTCGTATTCACCCCCCAACCCAATGAGATGGCTATCTTTTGGGAACGGGCCAAAGCATTTCGCAAAGAAATTCAGCAGCAATCCATTGAAACCGGCGCCGTTTTGATGCTGGATATCTTTGCCAGTTGGAACAAAGATTATATCCATGCCGTTCATGCGGTGGGCTGCAATACCAAAGGTGAAATTTTATACATCGGGTTTTGGAACTGCCACCAACCTTTGTATAAAGAACTGCAACCCAACACAATTGAAGATGCGGTAAAAATGCTGGTGGTAGACTTCAAAAGAAATATGAATCTTGACTGATATTTTATTGAAATTTGTGCTTGAATAGTGCTTTCAAATTGTACCAATCATTCATATTTTAATACGCCCGGTGCGGAAGGCTATTGTTATGTCTAAAGGAACTTATGGTGAATTGCTAAAAAACTGGGGCTTTCAAGCCTTTTTGTGGACCCAGTTTTTAGCGATCTTAAACGATAACATATTTAAATTCGTCATCACGTTTTTCGCTGTCGACTACGCCAGACAGTTGATCGCAATGGGAGTCGAAACCGGGCAGCGGGATTACGTAATTCCCTTGATTGGCGCCATTTTCGTTCTGCCTTATTTGTTGTTCTCGGGTTGGGCGGGCTACCTGGCCGACACCTTCAACAAACGCAAAGTATTGATCGTGACCAAATCGATGGAAATGTTTTCAATGGCTTTGGCCATTCCCGTTTTTGCATTCGAGCAACTCTACGGCATGTATATCGTCCTTTTCTTAATGGCGGCCCAAACCACATTTTTCAGCCCGGCCAAATACGGCATCCTCCCCGAAATGCTTCCCGAACGTGATCTATCGCGCGCCAATGGGCTTCTCGAAATGAGCACATTTGTCGCCATCATTATGGGCTCCAGCTGCGCCGGTGGCCTGTACAACGTTTACAAAGAGGACCTGTGGTTTGTAGGAACTATATTGTTTGTTATTTCCGTCATCGGTTGGCTGATCAGTTTCAGCATTCACAAAGTCACCTACCAAGGGGGAGAAACTCACTGGAATTCCAATCCATGGTCGGAGATTTGGATTGGCACCAAAGCAATTTACAATAACCGCGCCCTTTGGTTGGTAGTACTGGGTGTAACTTATTTCTGGTTTTTGGGCGCACTCTTCCAAATGGATTTGGTGGATCTGGGTGAAGAGATTTTGCAACTCAACGAATGGAAAATCGGATTGCTCTTCACTTATTTGGCAGTGGGCATCGGAGTCGGCAGCATGGCGGCGGGTTGGCTCTCCGGCAACAAAATCGAGTTGGGCCTGGTCCCCTTCGGAACCGCAGGCGTAGGCCTGTTTTCCATTCTTCTTTATTTTATCACCTTCTCATATATATTGGTGGCTATTGGGTTGGCCATGCTAGGGTTCGCCGCAGGCTTCTTTTCCGTACCCCTGCTGGCCTACCTGCAGCATCGCAGCGGCGAACGCGAACGCGGGCGCATTCTCGCCACCAGCAATTTCATTAACACCATTGGCATCTTGCTCGCTTCGGTGGCCCTCTACGTCTGCCGCGCCGGGTTGGATATGGAATCGAATGACATCATTTTGCTATTCGGTATCATTACCCTTTTAGGCACGTTCTATGTCCTTTTCTTGCTTCCCGACCTGGCCATTCGGCTGCTGTTTTGGCTGATGGTGCATAGCATCTACAACATACGCATCACCGGCCAGCACAACATCCCCAAAGATGGGCCGGTATTGTTGGTTTGCAATCATACTTCTTACTCAGACGGCCCCGTGATCGGCGGCTGCATCCCCCGGCCGGTTCGGTTTTTAATATATCATTTCTTTTTCAAGTTTCCTATCATCGGCCATTTCTTACGCTGGGTTCGTTCCATACCGGTAAAACATACGGTTCGGGGAATCAGCGAAAGCTTAAAACAGGCGCGCGCGCGTTTGAAAGATGGAGATGTCGTCTGCATTTTTCCTGAAGGCGGTTTAAGCCGCAATGGCAATATGCTGCCCTTTCAACGGGGCATCATAAAAGTGGTCGAAGGCATGAATGCGCCCATTGTTCCTATATACATCGACGGCCTGTGGGGCAGCTTATTAAGTTACAAACAAGACAAAGCGTTTTTGCGTTTCCTGCGCGAATTTCGCCGTCCAGTGCGCCTGGTGATCGGCAAACCGCTAGCGGCAGATACAGACTTATTTACCATTCGTCGTTCTGTGCAAGAATTGGGCACAACCGCATTTGCCCAACGTCCTACCGTTCAAAATAATTTATCTCTTCGGTTTCTGCAAAGCGCCAAGCGCAATTGGCGGCATTTCTGCATGGCCGATTCGACCGGCAAAGAACTCACCTTCGGCAAAACCTTGATTGCCGCATGGCTGCTCAGAGGATGGATCAAAAAACACTGCGCAGATGAAGAAATGGTTGGTTTGATGCTGCCCGCCACTGTCGGTGGAGCATTAGCCAATCTAGGCGTGTCGCTGGCCAATAAAATTCCAGTCAACCTCAATTTCACCATCGGCAACGCTGCCATGCATTCATCCATCGAACAATGCAACATTCGAACCATCATCACCTCACGCACCTTTGTCAAAAAAGCGGGTTTGGATGAGATGGAATCGATGGTGTTTATGGAAGACCTACTGAGAGAATTTCAATCCAAAGACAAACTGCTGGCCGCTATCACCACCTATTGCGCCCCGGCGTTTCTCCTGCGCCGGTGGATCAAGCCCGAACCCATCAATCCCGAAGAAATAGCGACCATCATATTCTCCAGCGGCAGTACCGGCATGCCCAAAGGGGTGATGTTGTCACACAAAAACATTCTCTCCAATTTAGAATCGGCCATGCAAACCTTTAATATCACCAAAAAAGATTGCATGATCGGTGTGTTGCCCTTTTTCCATTCATTTGGATTCACCTGCGAACTTTGGCTGCCCTTGATCAAAGGCTTTGGAGTGGCGTTTCACCCCAATCCCATCGATGCCAAAACCATCGGTGAGATCACCCAGAAATACAAAGGATCCATCATCATCTCGACATCCACCTTTTGCCAAAATTACATCCGCAAATGCGAGCCCGAACAGTTTCAAACCCTGCGTATTGCCGTGGTCGGCGCTGAAAAATTGCGCGAAACCGTAGACCGCCGCTTTCGCGAAAAATTCGGTTTGGACCTGCAAGAAGGCTATGGATGCACCGAACTCAGCCCGGTGGTTTCGGTCAATATTGATGATGTGGAAACGGGTGGTTTCAAACAAATCGGCCACAAAAAAGGCACGGTCGGCCACCCCATCCCCGGAGTCGCCGCCAAAGCCATTGATTTGGATACCGAAGAAACGCTCGGCCCCAACGAAACCGGCATGCTGCTCATCAAAGGCCCCAACTGCATGTTGGGGTATTACAAACAACCCGAAAAAACAAAAGAGGCCTTTCATGGTGAGTGGTACATCACCGGTGATGTAGGGTGCGTTGACGATGATGGTTTTATCAAAATTACCGACCGCTTGTCCCGCTTCAGCAAAATCGGTGGTGAGATGATCCCTCACATTCGGGTGGAAGAAGCCATCAATGAAATTTTGGGCGAAGCGTCGAGTGTGGTTACCGCGGTGCCGGATGAGAAAAAAGGTGAACGCTTGGTGGTATTGCTTTCGAAAGATGAAGTCGATCCCTTGCAAGTGCACTATCAATTGAAACAATCGAACCTACCCAATTTGTGGGTCCCCAAATTCGATGATTTCTATACAGTCGATGAAATCCCCACGCTCGCTTCCGGCAAAGTTGATCTACGTGGCATTCAGCAATTAGCCCGCAAAGTGGCAGGAGTTGAAGAAAGTTGAGCAAACAACGGCTTGATCTTCTTCTTGTCGAACACCAACTGGCGCCCAGCCGCGAACAGGCTCAACGCCTGATACGTGCCGGCAAAGTGCTGGTCGATGAAACCGTAATCGACAAGCCAGGCAGTCAAATCGACACCGATACTTCTATTCGGGTACAAACGCCAAAAAGCAAATTCGCCAGCCGCGGCGGCGAAAAACTGCAAGCCGCCTTGGAAACCTTCCCCATCGATGTACAAGGGAAAAGCGCAGCCGATCTGGGCGCTTCCAACGGCGGGTTCACCGATTGCCTTTTGCGCCATGGCGCCGCCATAGTATTCGCAATTGACGTGGGCCAGGGGCAGCTGGCCTACCCCCTGCAAATCGATGAACGCGTAGTGGTGATGGATAAAACCAATTGCCGCTATCTAACCCGAGAACACTTGGGCCAAACCGTAGACCTTGTGGTCGCCGATCTCTCATTCATCAGCATCCGCACGGTCTTCCCAGCCATCATGAATATCATCGACACAAAGGGAGATATCGTGGTTTTGCTCAAACCGCAGTTTGAAATCGGCAAAGGCCGTGTAGGCAAAGGAGGCCTGGTTCGCGATCCCAAAGATCACATTGATGTGTTGAATGAATTGTACGATTTCTTCGCTTCTCAACATTGGCCCATAACCGGTTTGATCCCCTCCCCTATTCGCGGCAAATCAGGCAATATTGAATTCGCAGCCTGGCTCCGGGCCAAAAGCGAATGCATCGCAATCGATCGCACAGAAATTAAAAATACAGTAAATCAAGCGCACCATAAGTAGGATGGGTCACGCCGTCTGACCCATCA
>CAZEZQ010000482.1:0-2137 GCA_964516245.1 uncultured bacterium
AAAATTCAATCCTGATGCAAAATTGATCGAATCTGAGTATGGTAATGTTCCCTTAAATCAAATCATCCATACTGGACTATTTGATTTAGATAAGGCTCAGCGCATGCCCGGATGGATCAAAGAACTGAATGGTGAACACACACCCGAAACAGATGAATATGGGATATCCAGCTTTGTGTATCGTGCCCGGAAACCGTTTCATCCACAGCGTTTTTATCAAATGATGGTTGAGGAAGGGATTGAAGGATTGATGCGTTCCAAAGGCTATTTCTGGCTAGCCAACCGTATGGACATGGCGGGAATGTGGTCTCAAGCAGGCCAGTCTTTGGTTCTGGAGCCTGCTGGTTATTGGTACGCCGCATTACCCAAAACAGATTGGCCTGTTGACGAAGAAACTCGTCGCTGGATTTGGAGCAATTGGTTGGAGCCTTATGGGGATCGGCGTCAAGAGATTGTGGTGATCGGTTTTGATCTCAACCAAAACGCAATTATCCATGATTTGAACCAGTGTTTGCTAACAGACGATGAATTTGCACTCGAATGCGAATATTGGAAATTGTTAGATGATCCTTTTCCTCAATGGAACTGTGATTCTACAATTTCATGAAATGATTATTCTGTAAAAATATTTCTACTGAATTTAATAATTGCCTACCGGGCCCAAGCAATACAATTTCGCCAGTTTGTATCAACCATTAACAACGCCAGTTTCTTATATATCACAAATTCCCAGCGATCCCTTCCCTCATCGCAGCATTCGAGAGATGGATCGTAGTTTGGATATGAAACAAGTTGTAAACGGGGCTCATGCCTATGGATATTTTCGCGCCGACCGCAGCGGACCGGGTGGCCAGTATGATTTTGGCACTCATAAGTGGATGGTCACATCAAGTGGACCGGATGGGTTGCTGCAATATTTCGCCTATTATCCCCAAACCGAAACCGAAGGCGATGAGCTGTGTGCCGTCTGCAATATCAGCACGCCAAGCATTCTCTTGGTCGCCAACCAATATTCTCCTAGCAATGGAATCCAAAGTTCAGGAGAAATCATCCGCTGGCACAATTATTAATTCTGGCATAATCATTAATGACGAACCGGCAAAAAGTCCGTTCCAGAAAATAGCCATACAATATAGAGTAATGCTGGCATCTAAAATGCACTATATGATGATGCAGGCGAGGACGCCTGCGCTCCAAAAAAGACTTTTTGCCGAATCCTCATTAATTTTAGAACACATCGTTGCATTCCCCTTAACAAAATCTCTAAATTTTCATTGAATGTATTATCACAATTCTTTCAGGGGATTCAAAATGAAGATAATTACACGCCGTACCGTACTTAAACAAAGCGCCTTAAGCGCCTCGCTTTTGTTTTCGGGAGCGAAGTTTTCAATTGGAAACGAATCGAAAAAACGACCCAACATTCTGTTCACCATTGCGGATGATTGGTCGTGGCCGCATGCCTCGGTTTATGGGTATCCCGAAGTGAAAACTCCCGCGTTTGACCGTATCGCCAATGAAGGTTGTTTGTTCACCCAGGCATTCTGCGCTGCGCCGCAATGCTCGCCCAACCGGGCTTCTATCTTAACAGGCCGCAATATTTGGCAAAACGAAGAAGCGGGAACCCACAACAGCATCTTTCCCAGCAAATTTACGGTGTATCCCGATATGCTCGAAGAATTTGGTTACCACATCGGCACTACCGGCAAAACCTGGGGACCGGGCAGCTGGCAACGCGGCGGTTGGGACCGCAATCCAGCTGGGCCGATTATCAATGAGCATCAATATGAAGACGGTACCCCAGACGGTATTCGCAATACTGATTATGCCTCCAACTTTGAAAAGTTTTTCAAAAACCGCCCTAAAGATCAGCCCTTCTATTTCTGGTACGGCTCCAGCGAACCCCACCGCATTTACAAAAAAGGAATCGGCATAGAAATGGGGAAAGATCCATCCAAAGTTGTGGTGCCTGATTTTTTTCCTGATACTTTTGAAGTGCGCAGCGATATTTTGGATTATCTGGTTGAAGTCGAGTGGTACGACAAACACTTGCAGCGGATTTTGGAAACTTTGGAAGCAAACGGTGAATTGGATAACACCTTGGTCATCGCCACCAGCGACAACGGTATGCCTTTTC
>CAZEZQ010000482.1:2147-5050 GCA_964516245.1 uncultured bacterium
GCCAATTTGTATGAGTATGGCATTCACATGCCGCTCGCCATCCCCTGGCCGGAGCAGGTGAAGGCGGGGCGAGAAATCGACGACCTGATTAGTTCTATCGATTTTGCTCCAACAATGTTAGAAGCGGCTGGAGTCGAGCCGCATCCAGATATGACTGGCAAGAGTTTTCTCAACGTTTTGAAGTCGGATAAAGAAGGCCAGGTGGATAAGTATCGAACCTATACGCTTTCTGGACGCGAACGGCATTCGCATTCCCGCTATGACAACTGGGGCTATCCTTCACGCTCCATCCGTACCGATCAGTATCTATACATCCACAATTTCAAACCCAACCGCTGGCCGGCGGGAACGCCGGAATGGTATCACGATATCGACAACTGCCCTACGCAGACATTTTTGGAAGAGAATAAGGATGACCCGAAAATTGGCAAATATTTACAATTGGCGGTAGGCAAACGGCCTCAAGAAGAACTCTTTGACATCGACAAGGACCCGGCATGCCTGAACAACCTGGCCGAAAAAGATGAATTTGCCGATATCAAAAAGAAACTTTCCGAGCAACTCATGGCCGATTTGAAAGCGCAGGGAGACCCCCGAGTCACCGGCAATGGCGATATCTTCGAAAGCTACCCCCGCTTCAGCAGCATGCGTGATTATCTACGAGGTTTCACCAAACGCGGGGAATATAATCCGGAATATCAGTAAGAAATGAAAGAGTCTGTTTATCTTGAAACAACAATCATCAGTTACCTGAATGGCCGTCCGACAAGCGACTTGATTATCGAAGCCTTACAAACCCTTACTAAAGAATGGTGGGCAAAAAGACGAGAAGACTTTGATTTGTATGATCTGAAAGCGTTGTTCGTGAGGCTGAACGTGGTTCGCCCACAGATGCAGACCGTAGGCTCCAAAGTATGCATGGAATTCCACTTTTAGCCACAACAGATGAAGCGCTGATATTGGCCAAAGAAATTTTAATAAAAGCCAATCTTCCAAAGAAAGCTGCTGAGTATGCTTTGCACATCGCTGTTGCCACGGTAAACGATATAGACTACCTTCTTACACGGAACTGTAAACACATCGCGAATGCTGTGCTTATTCCAAGAATAGAAAAAGTATGTGATGAATCAGGTTATCGTTGTCCAAGAATCTGCATGCCACAAGAATTGATGGAGACAGAATAATGGTAAGAGAAGACCCCGTTAATGAAGTACGTAGAGTTAGGGATGCTCATGCAGCCGAATATGACTACGACTTGGATCGAATTGTTGAAGACATTCAAAGCAAAGAGGCTCTCCTAATAAAAAATGGTTGGAATGTTGTCACTCGAAAAAAGAAACCCAATCATACGGTTGAGGTAAAATCGCTGAATCGTTGTAGCTCATTTTGATGAATTGTGATACAGGCAACCTGCCTGCACAAAATGAAACTCATTGATGATGGTTGGCAAAGGCAAGCGTAGTCTACCTTTGCCATGTTTTTTCCTTCTGTCCTAGAATTCCTTCCTCTCATTTGATACTCTTAACGCACTAAGAATATGTTTTGTGGAGGAAATCAAATGGTCCGTCTGCTATTCGTCTTTTTATTTCTTGCATGTACATCGCTCATTTCCAATTCGCAAGATGTCCTTAAAGAACATGAGGCTGCATTTGCCAAACTGCACTGGTTTGAGCGCGGCATTGAACATGGCAATCTACTTTTCACCCGGCGGCTTCGTGTCAATGCGCCTGAAGCGGGGATTGGGCGTTTTCACGGCCGCGTGGAAGTGCGCGGCAATGGCATGGTCCAGATTTTGATGGAAGAAGACTTAACCCAATTGGATGGCGCCATGCTTTATGCCGAAATGTGGGGCGGGCATCCAGGAACATCCGATAAACGGGTGATTGTAAATGGACGTTCCACCTATCCAATCGCTGATTTGGCGGAAGAGCATCATTGCACCTACAGCTACCCCCACATCCCTCTCAAAGTAACTGATTTGGTGAATGGCTATAACGTGATCCAATTCGCTTGCGAACAAGGGGACACATTCTGGGGGCATTTTCTTATCGACAACGTGTGTTTGATAGTATTTCCTAAGCGTAAATCATTGGAAACTGAAGCGCTGCAAGAGTTTGACGCGAATGTTGTAGTGGCAAAACAAGGAGATGATCAATACAAGATTACCCTTGATGTTGATTCCAAGTATGATTCGATGATTGACGGAGTGCAATTTCAGGGCTGGTATGATGGCTATGACGAAAACGGCCAAAACACATTCGAAGATTGGCACGGCTTTACCAAGAACCGCGAACCGCACGCCATGTTGGGCTCAACCGATCAACCACCTTATGAAGTTACATGGGATGCCAGTATGCTTGCCGCACAAGATCAGGTTTCTGTTCGCGCATATATACGCTTCAAAGAGCACGACAACCTGTATTACATCACTCAACCAAGCGGCACGTTTTCTATACCAAATCGGGATACAAATTTGGTAAAATTGCATCTTGCCGAAGAACTGCCCAAGCCGTTTTGGAGCCGGGCGGAACGATTGAAAGAGTGTGCAATCGTTCTTGATGAAGGTTCTGAATCAATCGAACAAGCCATTCTTCATGTGTTGATTTGGGATGGAGGGAAGGGGAGTGTCGAGAATCCCTTTACCCTGAACGGCCATCCACTGCCAGTAGCGGGTGAAGGCCGGCATGATTTGATTTATCAAAAGATTAATGTTGATCCCTCGATCCTAAAGAAGGGAGAAAACCAAATCAAAGTGCTTTCCGATACAAGTCACCACGGCATAGAAGTTTTATTGCCGGGTCCCGCCCTTATGGTGCGTTATAAACAGTAGTAATAACATGGCCTTTTTATTCATGATTGTTGGTTCTGTTGTTTTATATATAACTCCATGAATTTGTTGATAT
>CAZEZQ010000483.1:0-5048 GCA_964516245.1 uncultured bacterium
GGAAGGTAACGGTTGGCCCGCCATTCAATTGGCCTTCATACTCTTGGGCTTCGATTTCGGCCGTGTCGCTGCCTTTCGCAAGGATGGGGTCGCCCAGCGGATTGCGGAACCCGGCTCCGATTCGCATGGTGAGCTGTGGTGTGGTTTCACCAAAAACGGTGGGCTCCGGACCCTGCAATACCACTTGTTCTCCCACAGTCACCCGTTGCCTGGGCCCTCCACCGATTCGAATCGTAGCCCTCTCGGGCGTTCCCTCTCGAATCAATTGGGCTCTGTCGCTCTTGCTGCGGGTGGTGTTGTTGTCGTCTAAAATCATGAAGAACCCGGATTTTGAATCCTGGGCGATGTCGTCGATTAATTGCAATTTTCCATCATCGGTGTAGGTGAGTACGGCGTCTTCAAACGCACTTTGGCCGTTGGGGCCGTTAAAACCAGTGGTCCGGTCGCGATTGTTCATTTCATTGATCAACCCCTGGATCGACATAATTTGGGCATCACCCAAGTTGGTGTCGGCCGCCGGATTGTTGACGATGGTAAAGATATTCTGAAAAGTGGACCCGTCTGGGTTCGACCCTTGAATCTTGATGGTATCGCCCGCTTCAAATGCGATCCCTTCTTCACCGGTGGTCAATACCCCATTCACAAAAGTTCCGTTATACACTCCATTCCCCGCCAAACTCAGGTTGGAAGACAGAATCGCCCCCTGCGTATTGAAAAACTGGATTTCCGACTCGACTTTCCTTCTCTGCGGGGGGATAACATCGGTCACTTCAATGTCGAAATTGCCGGTATCGAATGTGGAGCCGGTGATCGCTTGCAGATCGTTGCCATACTGGCCGCCGACACGCGATCCGTTCACGAAATCGCGTGTGCTGTCGATCCTATGCTTCAAATCTCCATTCGCATTCACCACTTTGAAATTAATGTCAAAAAACGAAGGGCCATCGGTAATATCGCTAAATGTTGTATTGGTGGTTCCGTCTGCCTTGGCGCTCAAAAAGCGCAAGCGTCCTTCGCCGTTGGCTGCCCCCGCACCGCTGGCTGGAATACTCACATGGGTCTGAATGAACGATTCGGGGATGTCAGCGGCGTTGCCTCCAAACAGGGCGGTTTCGGCGTTGTCGATTGCGGTTTGGAGTTGTGTAATGAGTGTTGAGACACTGTTGGTCGAAACACTGAGCGCACCGGCAAACGGCGTTACGCCATCTGAGAGCACGCCTTGGAATGAAATGATATTATTTTGAAGAATGGATACCCCATCAAAAGTTAAAGCATTCAACGTATCGGTAGATACCGCGGGGTTCCCCGAAAACTCGTTGAAGAACTGAGCCGCCGATACCGAGATATCGGTAGCGTTTTTAATGCCGGTGGCAAAAAGGGCCTGGCCGTCTTCTTTCTTGAATGGCAGAAGATTTTCTGAGCCTTCTTTGGTTTGAATGATATTGAGAATGGAAGTGCCAGTTTTCAGATTGCTGGCGTTGGGGTCTTTGGAGATTCCGACTCCCAGTTCATCCTGGCCTTTTTTCACATCACTGGTGTTCGCGTTGTCTCCAGTAAAGAGAATGCGCGTACTGAATCGGGAAGTTTGCGCAATCCGGTTGACTTCATCGATATGTTGAAAGACTTCTTCTTGAATGGTTTGGATGGATTCAAAATCGTTGGAACCTGTATTTCCGGCTTGCACGGCGAGCACTCGGATTCGCTGCAGGCTGGAGACCATGGCATCCAGCGCCGCCTCGGTCGTATTGACCATGCTCATCCCGTTTTGCGCGTTTTGAATGGCTTGATTGGTACCACGGATCTGGGTGCGCAAACGTTCCCGAATGGTCATCCCGGCAGCGTCGTCACCGGCGCGGTTGATGCGCAGTCCGGAGGAGAGCCGTTCAATGTTTTTGGAGAGCAGGTTTCCCGTTTGGTTTAACCGGCTCGCCGCATTGAGGGCAGAAACATTGTTGTTAATGCGCGTGATACTCATGCTCGTATCCTCCGTGATACTGGCAGACCGGCCATCCTAGCCGGTATCGGGGCTTCCCATCCCTCCAGGTTGGGAAGTGGGTTGAAACTCCATTTTCGCTTTTTTTCGGGAGAAAATCTCTCCGGGAGTCCGTCCGTGTCCTCCAGCGATACTGCTTGCTCTCGTCGTCCCTCAAACGCCCTTACACAAATGCGATTTGAAGGTCACTGTTCGTTATCGTCGTTTCCAATTTGGCCTTTAGCGATTTTTTCCCTATCCCTTAGGGAACTACGCAAAAGCCAACTCGAACAGATACGCCACTAACTATCGGCCTTTCTCAAACCGACTTTACGGAAATTTTTCTTTTTTCTAGATTCTAGCCAAAGATAATTGAAATTTTATAAATGTAGGGGCAGACCCCAGTGTCTGCCCCAAATGCTGATTTCACTAAAAATAAAATATTTCAAAAATTGTTTGTTGCCGCTTTTCTCTTTGGATGTGAGTGGGCTTTTGTTGATTAGACCTGACTCCTGACTCTTTTTGCTCTAAATCTTCGCCGTAATTTCTGGGAAAATCAGGTAAAACATAATATAAGCGACAGCCAATGTGAGTATTAAATTTAAGGTTTGCCCGCAAACATAGAGAATTAAAGGTTTTCCACCCGTGAAATGGGTTTTGAGTTCTCTGAAGTTGGTTGCCAATCCGATACTCACAAAGGCAAGACAGAAAAACCAGCCGCGAAAATCTTTGGTAAAACCGCGAATCACTCCATTGTCGATCAGCACATATCCAATATCCTGTCCCAAATATTGATAGAGTGATGAAAACAAAATCGAAGCCGCCAGAAAGCCAAGAACGAATTTGGGGAAGCGGCGCCAAATTTCGACCGCGGTTACTTCTGTACCTGCTTCACGGTCGATTTTCGCGCTCCAATATACGGCCACGCAAAACGCGATCACACCGATCAACACATTCTGGATCATCTTGATGGTCGCTGCGACATGCAGTGCCCGGTCGCCAAGAAAAGCGCCCGCCGCCGCCACGGCGCCGGTGGCGTCGATGGTGCCCCCCATCCAGGCGCCGCCGAGAACATGATCCATACCACTCGAGTTTATCACCCAAGGCATGACGATCATCATGATCGATGTGAAGATTAACGAAAGGCCGACAGCCAGCGTCAACTCTTCTTTTTTGGCTTTGCAAGCGGCGGCTGTGGCAATTGCTGCTGATACGCCGCAAACAGACATATCGGCGCATATCGTTATGTTTAGCGTTTTCGAGGTAATTTTCAAAATTTTCTGTCCAAACAGATAGGTCACTATCAAAATAGTGGGAGTCACCACCCAAGCCACGAAAATGCCCGGTAGGCCAATGGCGAGAATCTTGCCAAACAAAATTTCAGCCCCCAGCAAAACCAGACCGGTCTTGATGTAGAATTCGGTTTGCACCGCAGGCTTGGCCCACGTTGGAGTGCCGATTGTGTTGCTAATCAACAAACCGATGATGATCGCCCAAGCGGCGTACCCAATCCCATACGCGTTCATGGTTTCCTGATTGGCCATCAAAAACGCCAATACAGCAATCAAAAAGACAAAGGGAAACCCCGCAAAAAATCGAGAAACCGGTTGCTCCATAAACTTGATGCCAATTCCGAAAAACAGGGCGAAGAAGATTCCTAGCCCAAGCAAATAGCCAATCTGGTTGTATGGAGAAACCGAAGAAGCATTCATTGCTGAGGCTTCGGCATTCTTTGCTTCACGCCATTCGGCAATCGCTGCTACGGCTTTCTCATTCAAGCGTTCATTCTGAAACTCTTGGAGCCGTGCAGCGCGTTCAGCCACTTCGGCAATTTTCAACGCTTTTTCAGTTTTGGTTTGAGCCGACAACAATCTTTCTTCGGCTGCAGATTGTTTTGCTTCTGCTTGTTCTTCTGTGAATACAAACGCCTTGATGGGGTTGGTGCCCCAACCATGCGGTTTCTCTAACCAATTTGCAACGGTCTTGGCATAGCCTTCGCTGCTGGCTTTGATTTTCTTTTTGGCATCGTTGGCTTGATGCCAGGCGATGGTTTTAAATGGAGCGGCCCTGGCTTCTTCTTGCAGAGCCGTGTTGGCTTGTCGGATTTTCTGCTCCATATCTTCCGGTGGATTCGAAAGAAAAAGCCCCAAACCAACAATCAACAAAGCGAAGCCCAACCAAATCGCCCAGTAATCTTCCACTTTCCAAAGTGACGAAATCCTTTGAGGGGTACTCATCTTTAATTTTCCTTACTTTTTTATTGGCTAGGTATTTTATCGAGATGGGAAATTAATGAGACGGTACTAACCGCTAAAGCATTCGTTCAGTCTTGACCCTCCGCTTCCTCTTCGGAGCTTTGGGCAAGTGATTCCAGAAATTTCAAGGATTCATCCTCACGTGGCTTAAGCACATGACATCCTTCAGCTGCAGCTGCATCGCATTGCCTCCCATCGTCTGATACAAAATAAAAATTTAGATCATATATGTTATAGAGTCCAAGTGCGGCAGCCAAGTTGTGCGGCAGCCAAGTGCACAGCATCACCCGCTCGGAAAGGATGCTTCTTAAGCAGCTTTAAGGAACGGGCATAAAGATTGCCGTACTGCCGGTTTCGACAGTTCTGTGGGTAGGCTCAATGTTCGCTGTGAGTGTGCAGTTTGCATTCATCCTCAGGAAAAGCGGTTCGATATGGGGAGCGGTTTTGTGCCATGCGGCGTTTAATTTTGATGTATAATTTATGCTTGTAAACTTTCGGTGAAGTGTTGGGTTTTGATAAATCGCAAAACATGAGGATTCAAGATTTTTGGGTTTATTTTTCGATACGTCAATTTGCTGAAACTTCGGGGAAAATTTCGGGAAAATGCTGCGAATATTCTGAAGATATATCGATCAATATTTGATGATAATTATTCATTGTGGTTTTTTCAACTTCATAGAGACATATGTGATTGGTTGCAAACACCAATACGAAATTTTGTTTTTATACTGATTCTTCTCACGAGCACCCCACTCGCCCTGGCGATCTATATCAACAAGAAACTAAAGTGCTTCAATAATGTTTGCTCAACAATCCCCTCG
>CAZEZQ010000484.1:0-5048 GCA_964516245.1 uncultured bacterium
TGTCCGTTTTTTGTGATTTTTGTGTTTTATATAGGTAGAGGGATGAATTGGTTTTAACATCATCTCAAAATTGTTTTGGTGAAATCGTTGTTTACAAAATATCCAGAAAGGTTTACAAGGGTAAAAATAACGTTTTAACCTTGGCAACCGCACGTGGCAATTGCTTATAAGACGATTCGAGAAAAAGTCTTTTTTGACGCGCAAGCGTCCTCGCCTGCAACAACATACAGTTCAGGTTGGATGGTCGAGCTATTATATATTGTATAGTCGTTTTCTATATCGGATTTTTTGCTGAATCTTCTTATAATGATGTGCAAATTTTTTGATTTTAATTTTTGCAGTTTTTTTATGTTACGTTTATAAAATTTTATTGTTTTTATCTTTGTAAAGATTAAAATTTTATATAGCTTAAATAAGTTTAATCCTATATAATCAATAAATTTACTTGAATTTGGAGTTAATTATGAAGAATCTTTTTAGTGTCCTTGTTTTCACATGTTTTTGTTTGTGCATGTATAACCATGCTTTTGCGACTGTTGGTGATAGAAGGTGTTCTGTTAAAGTAGATTCATGGGAGGATGAAGATACAGGTTGTACTTGGAGTAATATTGCAGCTAATGGTAATTGTACTGGATATTATCAATTTAAAAAAACGTATTTTAAGTGTGGCGATGATGGCTATTGGGATTATTGTTCTATGGGTACTGCTCAATCAGGTTATAAATTGCCAAGAAAAGCAACGGATGTTGATGAAATTACAGTAATATCAACATTTTTTTGTAATTTATCTTATTCATGTCTTTATGAAGTTAGTCTTGCAGCAGCAGATTGTTATTTTGCATACTTAATGTATCAAACAGGCAGCTGTATATATGCAATTGATGCGATACAACTTGCTTCATGTATTTCTTTAGTAGTAGGTGCGGTGTCTTGTGTGGGAGATATACCTTGCAGTGAGAATTATGTCACATGCGATCCCGATTTTGAGCATGAGGGTTGGCCATTGTTCGGATCCGTTGAGTGTTGCCTTTGGGATTCACCCTTGTTGGATGTAGATGATAAAGTATGTGATAAACCTAATTTTTAATTGGTGATATTTGAGAATCAAATCAAAAAGGAGTGGTTTCATGAAACATTTACTAGTGTTTTTGGTTTGCATATTAGTGAATGGCTTGACATCAGCACAGAATGAGCATATAAATCGAGAACAAGAAACTCTAGATCTAATATCTGAGCATTTTTATAAGATTAATAAATTGCATAATAGTGAATTGTGTATGGTATTTTATACGGAATTTCTCCGATCTGGTTATAGTCAGAAGAAGATAGATGAATTGGTAAATGATTCAATTGAATTAATGAAAATGGATGGTGTAGAAATAACTGAAGTGGACAAAGAAGAAATACGTAATATGTATTTACAACATTCAGAAAAACAAAAACACATGATTCGCAAAACAAAAATCACCAGGAATAAAAAAGTGAGCCGGTTGGATCGTGTTCAAGTTCCCTTTTCTGAATTGGAAGCATTATTAGAAGGCAATATAGAGTATACTGACACTTATGTTAATGTTGAAAGTGGCATGTCTGTTTGGCTGAATCATCGAGATAAAACAAAGGCTTACAGTAACTCGCCTTTTGATATGTTTGGTGAAAATGGATATAATTATGTAATCAATGATTATATTGTTCGATTGTATAAAATTGGTGCATTGAATCAGCCCAATAAAAGTGTTTCAAATGACAATTTAAATGTTGATGTTGTTAAACAGCTATTTGACAATGTATTGAGATTAAACCATATAAAAGATTTGTATAAGATTGTTAAGCTTGAAAGTAATAACTTCATGGTCACGTTTAAGAGACATCAATCTTATGATACTCATTTTGTTGAAATGAAATTTGACCGTGCTTCGAGTGGGGATTTGATATACGAAGAATTTTTTGAAAATGGAATGAGTGTCTTGACAAAAAAGTACACAAATTATGAATTGTTCCAAAATACAAATTTGCGGCTGCCTTATAATATCACTATACAAACGCTAAGCAATGATGGCTATGTTGTTTCAAAAAACCAGGATCTCGAATTCATTGAAACCGGCTTAAATATGGATGATGTATTTGAGATGGCGAATTACGAAGAGTATCAAACAATCGGATTTAATTAAATAATTGACGAGGAGAACATTAAAATGAGATTCAAGTTTAAATTGATGATGATTGCTTTTCTGCTGTTTGCCAATATCGGTTTTTCACTAGATATAGATGAGTATATATCTTTGTGTAAAATAAAAAACAATGCAAAAATATTTGAGTTGGCGAAATCAGTAATCAGAGATGATTCTGATGAAAAAGTAAAAAAAGAAGCTTTGAAAGATTTGTTGTATTTTTCTAAGATTTATGGCAAGAATAATGAGATTGTAGAGATAATTGATAAGCATTTAACCTCCAAGACTTTCGATACTGAATTGTCCCGGTATTCCAGATTGGTGAAAGGACGATTATTAATCAGAAATGGAAATGTAAATGAAGCATCTAAAATATTTAATGAGGAAATAAATGATGCTAATCCCGAAGCTTTTGTGTTTTATATCGATAGTCTTTCAGAGTCTCATTATCATGAGCGTGCAATCTTGGAGAAATTGCGAATTTCGTTAAATGAAGATGTTATATCGAATGATTGGTACAATTTTCTGCCATTTTTTTACATTCCACTTGTTAAATACAAACAGAGTCATCCAGGCCAAGTACTGAGTGATAAATTTGAAGAATCATTGCTGACGTATACCAATCAAGAAGTATATAAAAGTCTAATGGTTTCGCTTTTATCATTAGCAGACAAGAAATATCATCAATCAATGGAACGTCTATCTCAAATTGAAAATATACAAGGTGATACATATGTTTTTCGAGATATCCCATTGTACAAATCACTTATCATTATACATCAATCATATGATCAGCAATTGATTGAAAATAATCTAGAAGTATTTTTTCATAACAATACAGATAGACCTGAATATTGTTTGAGAATGACAATGGAGTTATGTCATATAATTGAGATGAATCATCCTATTGATTATAACAAAATATATGACATTACGAAGATATTGGTAGACAATGGTTATGGAGATAGTAAGAAATATTACAATGCATTGACAGATGAATATTGGTTGGCGCATTTATTAGATTTATATCAAACCTCAATGTACAAATTGGGTAAAGTGAATGAAAGCCAACATATAAGAATTGATCTAGTCAATACCTATTTTCCACAAAATTACGCAGGGATCAATGCAATGTATGTTATGGCTTTAGTGAATATGCAGGATGGCAATTTTCAAGATGCTGAATCAAATTTACTTAGATTGATTTACGAAACGAACGACAATAAGATAATTCGGAAAGCCAAAAAGCATTTATTGAAAGTTTGGATTAAGATGAAAAAGCCGAGACACGAAATATTGGGATTGATTACAGAATTGAACGAAGGTGCTTCTAAGGCTGAAAAAGACTATTACGGAAAAATCGCAGGTAAATTGTTAAATGATTAAAAAGAGGTTTTCTATGGGTTGAATTAAATCTCTACACAAGAAAAATATCACTATTTGATAGAATGTTAGGCTCTTTGCTCTTTAGTATTGTAGGATGAGTTGTTCGCCACGGTGAATTTGACCCATCAAGGAAAAACGATCACAAATGTCATGAATCAACGTGGAAGGAAGAGATCATTGACACGCCCGCCAAGTCGTGTCTAAGATCAGCGCATGTGACAATGCGCCGTGGTGGCCCGTGCTTTTGGAAAGCATAAAAATTTTCCCGTGGCTTTAGTGGCTCATGTCACCAAATCGATCGGCCACGATGGAAAACAATATGAAAAAGGACCGGAAGATTTAGACATCACCCTGTTGCAAGCCATTTGCAGGGGGGCGAACCATTGGCTCACATCATGGTGAAATTTATAGGGTTGGGGAAAAAACCATGTAGAGGATACAGAACCTTATATCCATCTTAAAACTGGTACCGCACACTCGCAACCGCGGTATAATCGTCTTCCAATCGCGGTGTTGCCATATCTTGATGAACTGGAATTTGCACTCCCGCTTCGAAAATCCAGCGGGGAGTTATAAACTGTAATCCCGGCGAGCCAAAAACCTGGGTGCTGCCATCGGTTAAATATTCGCTGTTTGCTTCTGCGATGGCATACAATCCCCAAGGTCCAAGTGTATCGTTTTCTCCTCCAATTATTTTATGACTGTATGCCACATCCAGCCGGAGAGAATCATCGCCGGAAAGCCCGCCGGAGGTGTTGAACTGATACAACACATCCCAATCCACCCACCAGTCACGTTCCTGATGGGTCCACACCGTGCCGATAATGGGATCAAGGCTTTCGCTGGAAAAATCGCCATCATACGTAGGCACTTCCGCCCCGCCAATGGCCGCCCATCGAGTTGTTTTGCCGGGTAAATCTTTTTGATAAAAACGGTATTTCAAAAGTAAAGGAATATCTCCAACTCCTGTGTCTGATGTACCAGACCGGCGATCAAAATCAATGTCTGTGTGAACAATGGGAACGGTTCCCAAAATCGCCAAGTTTTCACTTATACCGTACACTGCCGTAAGCGGCTGCAGCATCAATTCGATCTCCCGCCCGAGCGGAGTGGGATCATCGGCAAGCCTTGTAAAGCGCCATTGATAGCGCAGAATGGTTCCCCCTTTAGGCGGAGTTAAAGCCACATCCGTATTTAAACCAGCGGCTTCGATGCTTGAAGGCAGAAAAGCCATAATACTCATGATAACAAAGGAGAGAACGTTACGGTTCATTGATCTGTCTTTCTTCCTTTTAGACTAAATACCTGGACGCGAGCATTGCCAAAATCAGCCACATACACGTTTCCATTCTTATCGAGCACCACATCATTTGGCCGGTCAAACTGGTTTGAAAATCAAAGGAAAGGAAATGTTTCTGGTTTTTCAAATAAATTTTTAATGCAATTAGACCCAGAAAATATTGAAGATGAGAATGGAGAACCAATGGAATACCC
>CAZEZQ010000485.1:0-5037 GCA_964516245.1 uncultured bacterium
GCCGTCGGCTCCCAGGCCGTAGCGGTCGATTTCGAGCGAGCGCAATCCTTTTTGCAGTGATTCTTTGAAGGTCCGCCCGATCGACATCGCCTCGCCCACCGATTTCATCTGTGTCCCCAAACGGTTGTCGGCTCCAGGGAACTTTTCAAACGCCCAACGGGGGATCTTGGTGACCACATAATCGATTGAAGGCTCAAACGATGCGGGTGTTTCACGGGTGATATCGTTTCGTATTTCATCCAGCGTATAACCGACAGCCAGTTTGGCCGCGATTTTGGCTATAGGAAACCCGGTGGCTTTTGATGCCAAAGCCGAACTGCGAGAGACTCGTGGATTCATCTCAATCACGACCACGCGTCCATCCTCCGGGTTCACGGCAAATTGAATGTTCGATCCGCCGGTCTCAACGCCGATTTCGCGAATAATGGCGATCGAGGCATCGCGAAGCAGTTGATATTCTTTATCGCTCAAGGTCTGAGCGGGAGCAACCGTAATGCTATCCCCGGTATGCACTCCCATTGGATCAAAATTCTCAATCGAGCAGATAATCACAACATTATCGGCTTTGTCGCGCATGACTTCGAGTTCATATTCTTTCCACCCCAACACCGACTGGTCGATCAAAACCGTATGTTCAGGGCTCATATCGAGACCCCAGCGAACAACATCGACATATTCTTCACGATTGTAGGCAGTGCCCGCCCCGGTTCCCCCCAATGTAAATGAAGGCCGAATAATGGTGGGAAAACCAATATGATCGATTGCTTCCAGCGCTTCTTCCACGCTGTGAACAAACGCACTGGCCGGCATTTCCATATTGATGCTGTTCATCGCAACTTTGAACTCATCGCGGTCTTCGGCCTTTCGAATGGCCTCGCGGTTGGCGCCGATCATTTCTACGCCAAATTTTTCAAGCACCCCGCGATCGTAAAGAGTAAGCGACATGTTTAATGCGGTTTGGCCGCCTAAAGTGGGCAGCAAGCAATCGGGACGTTCTTTTTCAATAATCTTTTCCAGGGCTTCGGGAATAATGGGTTCAATGTAAGTGCGGTCACCAATTTCAGGGTCGGTCATAATCGTCGCGGGATTGCTGTTGACCAAAATCACTTCGTATCCTTCTTCACGAAGCGCCTTGCAACCCTGAGTGCCCGAATAATCGAACTCGCAAGCCTGCCCAATCAAAATGGGTCCCGAACCGATCACGAGAATTTTGTGAATGTCATTCCGGCGGGGCATGTCCTGTATACATTATCCTTTCTGAGTCATGAGCTCCACGAAACGGTCGAAATGATACGCGGCGTCATGGGGGCCGGGAGAAGCTTCAGGATGGTATTGAACCGAAAAACAATAGTTGCTTTTTGATTCCAGCCCCGCAACGGTATTGTCATTAATGTTCATATAAGAGACATCGAAAAGGTCTTGATTGATTTCTCCCGCAGTTACGCAAAAACCATGATTTTGCGAGGTGATATCCACTTTTCCGGTTTGACTGTACTGCACCGGCTGGTTGGCGCCGCGATGGCCGAATTTGAGTTTGAATGTGGTTCCGCCCATCGCCAATCCCAAAATTTGATGTCCCAGGCAAATCCCAAATATAGGAACTTTTCCGACCAATTGCTGAACCGTTTTAACCGCATAATCAACGGCATCTGGATCACCAGGCCCATTGGAAAGAAACACACCATCGGGCTTGAGCGCCATAATCTCCTCCACAGTAGCGCTGGCGGGCACGACATGGACTTCATCCACCCGGTTGGCCAAATGGCGAAGGATATTGCGCTTGATACCATAGTCGACCGCAACCACTCGCAAGGGTGCGGTTTTCGGTTTTTCTTGACCCACTTTTTTATGCATTTCATGCAAAGGTTCTTGCCAACGGTAGGGGCGTTTGGTGGTAACATATTTCACCAGGTCAGAACCCGCCATCTGCGGAACGTTTTCCAAACGCTGCTTCAGATCGTTTTCACTCATTCCATCCGGACAAATCACTCCACGCATAACACCGTGGCTGCGTAATTTGCGAACCAAAGCACGCGTATCAATGCCGCATAAACCGGCTATATTTTGTGATTTCAACCAATCTTCCAGTGAACCTTTGGCTCGCCAGTTGCTGTAAATCGGCGATGGTTCTTTGATGATAAAACCCGCAGCCTGGATTTTATCCGATTCCAAATCTTCTTCATTAACACCGTAATTTCCGATTTCAGGGTAAGTCATCGTCACAATCTGCCCATAATAAGAGGGATCGGTTAATACTTCCTGATACCCGGTCATAGAGGTGTTAAAGACGACTTCTCCCCCGGTTTCGGCTTCAGCGCCAAAAACACGTCCGCGATAGAGTGAACCATCCTCTAAATACAGAACCGCACGGGGGCGTTGGGAGCCTGAATACTTTGCACGTGTAATCATTGTGCTTATTAATTCCCTTCCAAAATGGAGAAATCTATCAATTGATGTGAATTTATAAGATATAAGATTTTGGCGAGCGAGAAAAGAATCTCAATTAGCATAGTATGAATTTTGCTTTTCAAATCATCTTTTGTCAACATGAAGACCTTCTCTCTATGTAGCTTTCGTTTCAAAGTTTACCAGCCCAAAAATTTATTCGATTGAATTTTATTCCCCTACCCACCGAAAATTGAAACATACAATCGAATGAAATAAAAATTGTCATTTTTTCTTGAAATTGCTATAGTTAATTATAGAATATTTAACAGAATTACAATCACGTGTTGTTCTTTCAGCTACAGCAAATAACAGATTGAGACACATATTCTGTTCGATTTTGAAACAAATAAATGAAGCAATAAGAATCGATATTGAGAACCATATTACATCGATAGAATTAACATACTGAAATATTTCAACTTAAACTCATTCCAATTTCATTATCTGTCTCTTTTTAAAATATGAAAATATTAATTTCAAGAAGGTATATTTATTGCATTACTCAAAAAGGAATGAAATCGTTGTATCAATAAAAATATATTTTCCGGTGGTGTAATTTACCTTAATACTTCTTTCGAAACACACTTGACTTTATAAATTTAGAAAAGATTCTTTAATAAAAAGTATGAAATAAACAATTGGTTTTTTGTAAAAGTGAGAATATAATTACAATACATTTAATCAATTTTTGAGCCAACTTGATATTTACGAAAAAAAAATGAATTATCACTTAATTTCACTACGAGGTTAGAATCATGAATCAATTTCACAAACTTATACAAGCAATGCTGATACTCGTTGTGGGTATTTCAAGCGCAAGTTGGAGTCAAGAAACGTATGTCAATCCAGAGGCGTTGGATATTGATACCATCAAAGATGAAGAAATGATGGGTGATTCAAGTGAAGTGACGCGCATATATATTTTTCTCGCTATTTGGAACAGCGATGCAAACGCCTATCTAACCTTTGTAACCGACGGCAAAAGCGATATGGATGGCGATGGCTCAAAAGCTTATGAAGAACCGAATGATCTGCATGAGTACAAACAACTGATGCATCAAATTGACAGCCGTTTGCAAATTGAAGGCAATTCCCATACCAGTTATATTAATTCGATGCCGAATTTTTCAGAACTATTTCCCGGCCAAAACAATCCATTCGATTTAACCGATTTGGTTGAAGTGGAAACCGAAGAAACATTTGAAGATGAAAACCGCTTGCAAGGTTCAAAAACAATTTCCGTCCATGAAAGTGGTTCAGGCGTGATCGGTGTTGAACGCTTTATTGCCTTTTACAACCTTGCAGAAGACGATGAAGAAGAAGGACCTGCTAAAAATGTAAATTCGTATGGTTTCGCATCGGTCCAGATTGTCGAATAACCTTTTCACAAAATTTTAGATCGTATAGCATGGCTCATCTGATTGCCTCAACCTAATTTATTGGAGTGATGAGCCATGTTTTTTTATATCGCCATATTGACTCTACTATTCGCTTCGAATTCAGCATTTTCGCAATCCACACCTCTCTTCGAAACCTTGGCTCAAAAGCCAGATTTCACATCCCATCGCATATCAAGCAATGACCCTACCGGTGGCAATACTGATAGAATCCGTATTGAACCGGGCGAGACGGTTACTTTGGCTGATATTGAGGGGCCCGGCGCTATTACCCATATTTGGAACACGATCGATGCCGAACGCTATTATTCACGCATGCTCATACTACGCATGTATTGGGATGGGCAAGAAAATCCAGCAGTAGAAGTACCTATTGGTGACTTCTTCGGTGTGGGCCACGGCTTGAACCGCCCCTTTGAAAGCCTGCCCGTGAGTGTCTCCGGCAATGGCCGCGCACGAAACTGTTTCTGGTATATGCCTTTCGCCAAATCCGCGCGGATAACAGTCACACACGAAGGCTTTCGTCCAATACGCGCTTTTTACTATTACATAAATTATCAAACCTACGATGCACCACCTGATGATCTCCTCTATTTTCATGCGCGTTACCGCCAAGCGGTCCCCAACCCCAAACTTGAATTGCAAGGCAAAAACCAAGATGGAAAAAACAACTATTTGCTGATGCAAACCGAAGCGCAAGGCAAATATGTGGGGACAGTACTCAGTGTTCAAACCAATCAAGACGGTTGGTTCGGCGAGGGAGACGATATGTTCTTCATTGATGGAGCGGAAGAGCCTAGCCTGACCGGTACGGGAACCGAAGACTATTTCAACGATTCCTGGGGCTTCCGTGAATTCTCTTACCCCTTTCATGGAGTGAGCTTATGGGAAGGATACGGCCAAGGCGACCGGGGGACTGCTTATCGATGGCACATATTGGATCCCATCGCATTTCAAGAATCTCTTCGGGCCACCATCGAACACGGGCACGCCAACAACCGCCAAGACGATTTTTACTCAGTGGCGTTTTGGTATCAAACGCTGCCCAGCCCTGAGCCCCCGGCCATGGCCAATGTGCTGGATCGGCTTCCCGATGAAGGCCAGTTATACGCGCAGCGCATTTTCTTGAACAAAACCATCAACACCAACCTGCAGCAAGGTCAAATCGAAGCGGCCCTGCAAGCCGTAAATG
>CAZEZQ010000486.1:0-5031 GCA_964516245.1 uncultured bacterium
CGCCCACCAAGGCGCGTCTTTGACCTGCGCTCCAAAAAAGACTTTTTGCCGAATCCTCATTACTGGTTTCTGATACGAATGCCAATGTTCTTGACTTCGTAGATTCTCATTTGATGTTTCCACAAACTGGCATCTCCGAATAGTACACATTCATTTGCATTGGTGGTGATTGATTTAGCATGCCATTCCAAACGCACGAGAGCCGTTTGGGGTGTGATTTGACCACGGTATTTCCATATGGTTTTATGATCGGCAATCAGATCAAAATGTGGTTTTCTGAAATCATCGCCTATGCCTTGATGCAAAACAAACAATTGTATGGCTTCGAGAATGGCTTCCAATCCTAGTGAACCAGGCATTACAGGATCTTGATAAAAATGACAAGTGAAAAACCAACTGCGAGAATTAACATCCATTTCCGCGTACACATAACCCAATCCAAAATTACCTCCTTGTTCATAAATCTTGACTCTGTCAATAAAGCGCATGGAATGGTCTGGAAGACAGTAATTTGATTTCTCTTTAGAAGGATAAACGAAGGGAAAATCGGTTGCATCGGTTTTCTCATATTCGTAGCTGTAGCTTGAACTGTGGCTTGAAGAAGTATCGGTCCAGGCAGGAACAATTTTGCCTTGATCCAATCCGATTTGGTTGTCGAGCGCATTTTTTGTGAAATAGCCAAAGGAGGCTTCGCCAGAATAAAACATCAATCTATCGCAGAAAAGTTGAAAGGTGAAATGTTGGATGATGGTTTCTTGATAGGTTGAGGTTGAAATCAACCTCGCTTCATTTCGGATGGTTTGGCCGCGTAGATCGATGGAATCCATCAGATGGCCATTTCCATCCAAGTTTCGAAAATAGAAATCGACATCGGGATAGAGCAAAGAAGTTCCCATGTATGCAGATAGAAATCCGCATGGTTGCAATGCAATCTCCATCAAGATGGAATAGGGGATGTAGGGGTATGAATTTTCAACCAAATACCATTCATTTTTAGGGACATCGTATTCGGTAACCACTTTTGAAGGCTTCTGAAAATTTTGCGTTTCTCCCTCAAACCTAAGCACTCGATTGAACAGTTTCAATCGGCCATTGGGTGTGCGTGGGGCTTTGCGATTTTCATACTTTCGAAATTCTTCGCCAAAACAGCGGTGTACGGCCCCCAATGCAAATTCTTCGATATGGTATTCGTTAAACAATGTTTTTTGGGGAGAAGATTGTCGATTGTGTACAGAACGATTTTGTTGGTTCGATGAAGCCGATACCAATTGAACACCCAGATTTTGGAAATCAACAACAATTCGGTCATTTATACTTATTTGAGCATGAGCTATTATCGAAGGATTGGGGCGAGTGGATATTTCTTGCACTTCCACGCAATAGGTGATTTTATTGTGTTCAGGTGTAACTTGTCCCCGGCATCGGACCTTTTGTTTCATATTGTAGAGGGGTTGAAATGATGCGTCTTGGCAAAGAGTGTGCAATCCAAGATACAGGCTATAGAATTGGACCAATTGCATGCACCCTTCGGCCATGAGAGAACCTGCCAACACCTGATCATCTTTGAAGTGACAGGAAAAGTACCAATCATCTGGATGCAATGTTTTTTCAGCCACCAAGTGCCCCAATCTCCAGGGACCTCCTTGGGGTTCGATCGAGATGATCTTGTCGAACATAAGCAAGGCCTCTGGTGGAAGTCGCAATGAAGGGTTGTGATTGTCTCCACTATTGAGATCGCCGAAACAAGCCTTTAAGTCACCATAGCATAATGACACAATTTCTTCTTGTTGAAACGAATGTTTTCGTATTGGTAGAAGTGGTTGAAATGAAATATTGATGGTATGATTTCTATGATAAATCTCTTCATCGGAATAAATGACTCCTTTCCCTTTTTCCAGGTCTTGATCGGAAAAGAATCCTGCGCACCCATCGCGCATTTCCAAAATTTTTTCTTCATCGACATAACAATCATAGCGAAAGAAAAATAACAAGTTATTTCCATTTTTGGCAAAAGAATCAATGGCAATATAATAACGCAGGGTTTGTCCTTCTTTTGGCAGTGGTCCGAGAAAATTCAATGTGCAATCCAGCAATCGATACACGTATTTTCCCTTGTTTTGAAAATCAATTCCCAGGTAGCTGATTAAAAGTAAATCACATTGCCCCGATTCGACAGCAACCGCCCAAGGTATTTGTCCGTCAACAGAATACCAGGAATTGTAGGGGATGTCATATTCGGTCACCATTGAACTGGGTTTGAATTCCAAACAAGTTGCATTTAATTCAGTGATGCGGGATACCAAGAGATAAGGTGGCATCGGCAGGCGAACCCGCCGTGAATAATGGTCAATTTCAGAGTACCGGTCACCAAAAACGGATGCAATGGAACCGGATGCGTATTCGAGAAGATCTGAAAAATCCCAAATGAGTGGAGTCCGTTGTTTTCGTAACGTTCGTGGTGGTGCTACTGTGGCATCAAATGATTGCCATTTTGATGGGAGAACGTCAGTTTGTCTTGCATCATCGTTTTGCTTGAAGACAAGCCATTGATTCGTCATCGTTTTCATTGCATTGGAGAGCAACTGAGCTCTTTGGTGAGAAGATATAAGTTGGTTTTTCAAAAAAAGATTATGATTTTCAGTGTGCAGTCTACTAAATTCTGACAAGAAAGTTGGGAGTTCCGATTGGAATCTATCAATATGAGAACTCGAAGATTGAAGAAGAGACAAGTTTGGTTGGTTTTTTGTTCCCTGTGACTGAGTCGAATGGGCTGAAGGTGAGGAAAGAGATTCGTTGAGTATTTTTAGATGCGGAATCATCTTATCTCGAATCGGTTCTCCACCGGTTTCTACCCTATAAAGCAATTCTTTCTCTGCTTTTTGTGAGGATAGACTTTGATGGCGATGAACGGATAGATCGATATCAAAGCCATGTGCAATCAGTTTTGCCAAAGTTTTTATGATCGATACCCGGCATGGCACATTTGATTGATCGATGGAGGCAGTTGTGAACTGTTTTCCTTGCAAAATCTTTGAAATCCATGTGGAACACATTCCTCTGGGTCCGACTTCCATGAAAAAGCGGGCGCCTTTCTTATACATGGCTTCTGTAATCGCGGCAAAATTCACTTGATTGATACACATACGAGCAATGGAATGGGAAATGGCTTCCCGATTTTGTTCGATCTTTTGGCAATTGACATTGGTATAAAACTCAATCTGGGGTTGAGGGGAAACCTCCAAATCATTCATCCATTTGAATGAATCGTATTCTGAAGAAAGCAGAGAGGGTTCATGAATTACAAAGTTAAAAGGTATTTCGTACGACATGCAGCGTAGATCTTGTATGACTGTTTCGCATACATTTGGGTCACCGGCAAGAATGACTTCTGACTTTGTATGAATAATCAGAATAAAGACACGTTCTTCGCGTTGTATTCTTTCTTGCACCGCTTCGAGTTCTGCATGAATCAAAAAGGTACGCCAGAAATTTCTGGGATCGCCTGTGCATCCCCATTTTTCACGAAGAACATTCATGGGACCGTGGATCCGTTTGGTATACAGGTTGGATTGCCGAATCCGCCTTTCGCCCTCATCTCCATGATCCCACAAACTGAGGGCATAATTCATACTAATTTCTCCGACACTGTATCCAAAGGCAAATTTTGGCTCTAGCTGATACGTTTCACGTAGCAAAAATGTATACAGACCTGTCCAGGTCATGGTAGAGAGCATCATCGCCAAAAAATCTTGATTCATCGATGTTTCAATCGATTGGAGATCTTGGCTGGTCAAGGTTTTGATCGACCGGGGAAAAAGATACTGAGTGCACGCTTTCTCGCGTGGGTTTGAGACCGAACGCCCCATTCTCTCATGCAGATGCGGATACATTTCCATCAAATCTTCGCCCAGCCCAAGATACGGGCTGGCCGAGCCTGGAAACACAAACGCAAGGGCATCCCTATTTCCAAAGGGAGAATTGGTATAACAGCTACCATTGGGTGTGACCCATTCTCGAATCGTCTGGTTTGCCTGATCCAGTAGGGTTTGCGCCCATTGAATTTCGCTCGCCAATTGCTCTTTGTTTTTGGCTACCAATGACAGATGTTCGTTACTTGAACCTTTTGCCATAAACGAATCAATGTAGCTCAATTGCAGAGA
Source organism: uncultured bacterium (assembly GCA_964516245.1). Lineage (GTDB taxonomy): Bacteria > Hinthialibacterota > Hinthialibacteria > Hinthialibacterales > Hinthialibacteraceae > CAZEZQ01. The sequence goes on from CAZEZQ010000486.1 coordinate 4,161, forward strand.
TTCAAGATTATCGGTTGTCGAAAGTTGCTTGAATAGGTGATGCAAAGACTGCTGTAACGCTTTACGGTCATTGGCAAATAGCGGAAACAGCAAAGGTGAATCTTCAAATCTGTGACAGGTATCATGGATCCCATGCGACCAGAGGTCTTTCAGTAAAATCCGTTGGTTACCAAAACCGGTTTCTAGCAATGAATAACGTGGTTTATGGCTGCGTTCTTGAAACCATGGCATAGAACGTTGAGGATAAAAGAAGGATGTGGATTCTGTTTTGGATTCGGTATTTGTTTGGGATCTATATGGGGGTAAATATTTGTAATGGTGACACAAAGCCATCTTGATCAACGAAGCCATTGGCGCGGCTGTAAATGTGTTGCCAATCGTGGACGTTACGCTTCCCAAGGCACAATAAGGCTTGTTTTCGATTCCTTGGTCTCCCGAGTCGAAATGCGAGACAAGATCATCAATCGAGTTTGTACATTCAATGAGTTCAATGTCTGTTACAGCGAGTTGATTTTTAGATAGGAGCTTCTCTAATGGGGAGTGCTCAAACTTGTTGCTGGATTTGCGATGAGAATGGTTCAAATCAAGATCCACAAGATCCGCATAAATTTTTTGAGGTTGAAGGTCACTGGAATCATTGGCAATTACCAGCGCGCCCGCTCCTTCGCCAACGAAAGAAAAGGGATTTAGCGATTTTAATGACGATCGGAGGGAATGGGATTCGAAACCGCCTGCGAAATCGACAGCGCCGAGTACTACAGCATCCACTCTTTGATTTTGTAAGAACAACTTGGCGACTTCCAGGGCATAGAAAACAGAATCATTTCCACACGAAATTGTAAAAGCCGGACCAGAAAAATTCCACATAGAA
>CAZEZQ010000487.1:0-5012 GCA_964516245.1 uncultured bacterium
ATGGGCCAGTTCAACGGCCAAAACCATGTCTTTGGAATTGATAAATTCTTCCAATTCGTCTTTGGGGAGTGGATAGAGCAATTCGGGAATCACGGCGCAGGTTTCAAATCCGAGTTTGGCTGAACGCGTGATGGCTTCTTCAATTGCGCCGTGGCTGGAGCCCCAACCGATCAGGCCGATTTTTGCGTTTGAATCACCAATATAAAAGACCTTCGAGAAATCTTGTAAAACCCCTTCCAATTTTTTATAACGTTTTTCGTTCATGCGTTGGTGAATATTGAAAGAGGAGGTGGGTCGCCCCTGTTCATCGTGTTCAATCCCACTGGCCAAATACATCCCGCCGGGAGTTCCCAATTCGGCCATGGGGGAGACGCCATTTTCATTAAGAAGAAAGCGCTGATATTCGATCAGCTCTTCATCGGTAGGCGTTTGACGTGATTCAACGGGGGGCAGTTCCCACCCTTCATAGGGAACGGTTTCTTCGCGATGGCCGATGAATTGATCGGAGAGTACGATCACTGGAATTTGGTATTTTTCGGCAATCGCAAACGCTTTACGGGTGACATGAAAACAGTGGGCCACATCGCAGGTTCCGAGCACCGCTTTGGGCACATCGCCGTGGCTGCCGTAAATTGCGGCATTCAAGTCGGATTGTTCGGATTTGGTGGGGATGCCGGTGCTAGGCCCGGTGCGCTGCACGTTAAGAATCACACAGGGCAGTTCGGCGATCGAAGACAGGCCGATGGCTTCTTGCATTAGTGAGAGGCCGGGTCCGGAAGTGGCGGTCATCGCTTTTTTTCCAGCGAATGATGCTCCGATCACAATATTGATAGCTGCGATTTCATCTTCGCTTTGCACCATCTCACCACCCAATTTGGGAAACACGTCGGATAAATATTCCATCACTTCGCTGGAAGGAGTAATCGGGTATCCGGCGAAAAAAGTACATCCAGCAGAAACTGACCCCAGTGAGAGCGCGTCATTTCCGGTCATGACCAATTTGGGTTTAGAAGGTTCGTATTGCAGGCGCGGGCATTCGGGTTTGGGTGTTAGTTGATCAACAAAATCTTGGCCTGCTTGCAGCGCCGCCAAATTGGGATTAATAACATCCTCACCCTTTTTGGCGAATTTGCTGCGGATGGCGTTTTGCATGCCTTCGAAGGGAATGTTTGTCAGGGAGCATACCGTCCCCAACATGACCATGTTTTTTGCCAATTTGTTATTGGCGGCTTCTTCAGCCAACTGGGTGAAGGGCACGTGGATCACTTGATATTCGACATCCGTCTGGAGGGGCAAAGGTTCGTTTGGATTGTCCAATTGGGTTTCATCGTGGAGCACGAGACAACCGGGTTTAAGGTCCAATTCATCGCGAAAGCGCTGAAAATCAGGCCATGAAAAAACCACAAGTAGATCGAGTTTGTCACCTTGGGAATAAAAAGGGTCGTCACTCACACGAACCCGGGCCGAAGATTCCCCTCCCCGGATTTGCGGGCCGAACGATTTCAGTAGCATGGCGTTCAATCCCACACTTGCCGAAGCCCTCATGGCCAATTCACCGCATGTGATACTTCCGTCTCCTCCACTGCCTACAATTGCCAAAGTTAAATCGCGAACATCCATTTTGTTTTGAGTCCTGTTCATGTTGTCTATTCTCGGATGATTGGGTGTGAGTTATTAATGATTTCGTTTTTGTAAGGTTAACAACTCCGCTTTCACACCTTTCCATCATTTATATAGAAAAAGTGCAAAAGGTGTACCGTTTTGGGCAATCGTATCCGAATTTCCTTTCACTGTCATTTCTAGTCATACATAAAAACATTGTAACTGAATACCTTCTGAATTGGACCATATATCATGACAAGGGATTGTTATTTATTTAACCAGCAGAATCGGTATTTATTTGAGAATGATAAAAACCTATGTTCTGAATGGCGTAATGATAGATAAGAAATTATCTTGATCTTGATTGAAAATATAATGATTATTATATTTATAAATTTTATAAGTTTACATGTTAACAAACGGTAAAATAATATTAGACCAATAATAAATTGGGTGGGTTGAATAACCCAGTGGGTGGGGCAATTGGGGTATATAGCACAGGTGATTGATTGTGTTTGAACTTATATGATTATAAAGATATTGTTTTTAATACGATAATGTTTTTAATACGATAATGTTTATCAATTCAATCAAGTAATTCTTATTTAAGTTAATAGTATACCATTTATCAATTCAAGATAAAGTTTTCTTTATAATTTATCTATGTTTTTTATGCATCCAAATGATGGGGATGGGGCATTGGGTCTTCGGGGATGACTTCTATATGTTTCCAATGGCCGGATTGGAAGCGGACCAAATACAACAAACCGACAAGGCTTACATAGATTGTGGCCCAGATCCATGCGGCGATCACACCGTAATCCAATATTTTCAAAGCGATCCATGTGCCGGGAACAAAAAAACACCACGAACAGAGGGCACTGGCCCACATGGCGAAGTGGGTGTCACCCGCACCGCGCAGGGCGCCGGAGAAGGTGAGAAACATGGCATCGAATATTTGATAAATCGCCACCCAAAGCAAGATCGTAGCTCCGTAATCCGCGATTTGTTGAAAAGAGACATCTGGATTCGTTTCCGCTGTTTGAAAGAAGGCCATCAATTGGGTGGGAAACAGGATGTAGATGATGGCCCACACGGCCATATAGATTTCTACTGAGATTAAAGAACTATACGCGCTTTTTTGAGCGGTTGGATGATTTTGGCTTCCAATATATTTGCCCACGAGAGACGAGGTGGCGATACTCGCCCCAATCATGGGGAAGAACGCCAGCATGTTTAAGGTGATTACGATGTTGGTGGCGGCCAGCTCCACAATCCCCAATTGCCCGATCAAAAACAAAAAAGCGGTGTATCCTGCAACATCGATAAAAAACACCATTCCTGAGGGCGTGCCGAAATAGAGGAGCCGTTTGAGCATGGCATAATGAAGATACGCTGTTTTTCTCGTCTCAAATTGACGGTGGTTGTCAGGGGATAAAAACATCAGAAAATACAGAACGCTAGTAAAAGCCGTAGCGATCAATGTGGCAACCGCCGCCCCTTTAATGCCCCACTCTGGGAATCCCCATGCCCCAAAGATCAGAGCATAATCCAATACGGCGTTGAGTGTGTTGCCGGCGATTGAGACCGACATAATGACTTTGGTTTTCCCCCGTCCGGAATAGAAACTGGAGAGAGCGCCGTTTAGCATTAAAAACAACATCGAAAACATCATATAAAAGAAATAGGTTTTTTCATATTTCACCACCAGTGGGGCGTGCCCCGCCCAATCGAAAATCCAATTTCCGATTGGTATGAAACCCAATATCGCAATTCCGAATAGAACGGAAAAAAAGATGCCTTGCCAGGTAGAGAGAGCAATTTCCCGATTTCGGTTCGCGCCGTGAAATTGTGCGACAAAAGTATTTGTATATTCACTGACGCCGAGGAAAAACGCTCCGATGGTGAATGCCAGGATCCCGGCTGGAAACGACGCGGCGATTTCTTCGGGGCTAGACCAGGATAGAAAAAGCCTGTCAATAAAGTGCATAAGGGTCATGGAGAAATTGCTGATTACCAATGGATAGGCAATCGCAATAAATTCCCGCATCCCACCAGGATTTGGATTGGCCTGTGACTGATTAGTGGACATTGGTGGTTCCAAATTCCATCTTCAAATTAGATTTAATGATCCGGCAAAAAGTCTTCTATTGTGGTGCGGGCTTCTAGCCTGCAACAAAATAGAATGCAGGCAGGATGCCCGCGCCACAATATGGGTAATCGCTTAAATCTTAATTGCTCTTTTTGCCGGAACGTCAGATCTTATATTTCTGGTTCACATGAGTCCGGCAGGCCGGCCGGGATATATCGATGCTATTCGAAATTGATAGTGATCGCCGGTTTGAGACCAACATGGCATTATGCCTTCGCATTATGTCTTCGGATTGACAATGTGCCAAGCAGCGGTACATTCAATAGCTGGTTTGAATTTTTCCTAAAAGTAGAGTGAATGAAAGAATCTCAATCACGACATGCGCCTTTGATTCGGTTTCAAACCTTTCGCGCCGGCCAATGGGTGCTATTTGGCGCCCTGGTCGGTATCGTATCCGGTTTGGGAGCCATTGTATTTAATTTTCTGGTATTTGGCTGCACCGATCTATTTTTGGTTCAGGGTCTTGGTTGGTCGAAAATTCCCGTTACTCATGAAGCCTTTCTCATGGAACCGGTGGAAGGATGGCGTTACTGGCTGTTGCCATTGGCTCCGGCTATCGGCGGCTTAATCAGCGGCTTGTTGGTTTTCACTTTTGCTCCCGAAGCCGAGGGCCATGGAACCGACGCTTATATCAAAGCCTTTCATCGCATGCGGGGGCGCATCCGCTCGCAAGTTCCAGTTGTGAAAACGATCGCATCGGCGATCACGATCGGGTCGGGTGGCTCGGCAGGACGTGAAGGGCCGATTGCCCAAATCGGCGCCGGTTTTGGTTCGTGGTTGGGCCAGATGCTTCGTTTGGACGCGCAAGACTGCCGAACTCTATTGATCGCGGGTACGGCCGGGGGTATTGGCGCGATCTTCAGCGCTCCGCTTGGCGGCGCACTATTCGCGATTGAAGTGTTGTACCGGGATCAAGAGATTGAGACCGAAGGCCTGATTCCCGCTTTGATTGCCTCGTTGGTTTCGTATTCCGTTTTTTCCGCATTAACCGGTCAAACCCAAGTGTTTCATACCCCCGAATTCACTTTTCATTGGTGGGAACTGTTGCCTTATGCATTTCTTGGTTTGGTTTGCGCCGGGGTGGGGATTGCGTATGTGGAAACGTTTTACGGGGTGAGAGATTACATATTTAAGAAAATCCCCATTCAACCGCATTTTGTGCCCATGATCGGAGGGATCATGCTTGGTGGGCTGGCCTTGCTTGTCCCCCAAGTGTTGGGCGGCGGTTATGGTTTGATTGAGTTGGCTCTGAATGAGA
>CAZEZQ010000488.1:0-3740 GCA_964516245.1 uncultured bacterium
GGCCACCAACGCCCGTCCCTGTTCATCAATCTGAACGGGGGGAGAGACAAAACTGCGCATGGCCCATTCAGGCACCTGTGTGGTTTGCATGGTGGCGAATATGCCTTCAAATAAGATTTTATAATCGGCTGTTAAAGTGCGGTCGGCCACTAAGATGACTGCCGGTTGTAACGCTTTGCTTTGGGATACGGTCATTGTTTATCTCAATTAAAATAGAGTTTTTCAAAATAGTGTTTTTGCTCAGATTTCTTTCTACTTCTTGGTTACCAACGTTGGACGAGACTTTTCGATTTTCTCAGAAGCAAAATTTCGTCCGCCAAAAAAGCACGAAAGATCAACTTTGGTACGCTCGCAATCCACCGGTTCTTCAGGAAATTCGATTGAGCGCAGTATTGACTGAGCGAAGAGAACTGTGTCTTGTGGCGCGGAACGGTGACAGCGGCCGCAATCTTTTATGCACGCGCGCGACACCGGTTCTTTTACGGGAAGAGCCATACCCATCATCCATTCATTTCATGCGTTCAAGTATCAGACGGCGTTTTGTCATGCTGGGCTTGCAGTTGTTTGAGTTTTTCCTGAATATCCCCTTCTGACGGCAGCGAAGCCAACACTTCATCCGGGATATCAAATTGCTCTTTCAATTTCGCCAAACAGCGCTGTCTTTCTTGTAGCGCGCGGTCTTCGCCGCGTTCTTTGGAAAACCGAGTTCTGGCGTGCTCGGTTCGTTTTCGCAATTTTTGATAGATATCTCCACCCAACAATGCCGAAATATCCACTTTCATTTTTTCGCGATTCAAGTCTTCTTCGTTTACTTGATCTCCGTTGATCGGGCCCGAACGATACTTGGGAAAAATAATCGCCACTTCCGGACAAACCCTCGAACAAGCAGGACAATCGGTTTTGCAATTGGTTGGATTTTGTACTTGGATGGTGCCCTCTTCATTGACGCTATACACGTCAAACAAACAAAAGCTGAGACATTGCAAACAGTTCGTACAGCGGTCCATATCGATGGTTGGAAACCAAGGTTTCCAATTTTCACGTGATTTGAGTCCTAGTTCCTGGCGAACTTGAGCGAGCATGGATTGAATTGAGTCTGGCGAGCATTCTTCCACAGAGCGGAACACAAATTGTACATCATCGTTTTCCCGCCAAAGCGGGCCGTCATGATTTGGAAAACGGCCGAGCACAAGATAACATCCGTTGGCATCAACTTCGATTTCTCCATCCGTCCCCGAATAGTGAACCGGACACCCATCTTCCAAGAGGGTTTGCATCACAGCAACGCGCTCGTCGGGTTCCAAAGCTCCTTCGGCACCCTCGCCTTCATACACAATGACACGAAGTGGATCGTTAATTCTAGTCATTCACTTTTCTCCGAAAGAGCCGGCGCCGTAGAGAGAGACTCCATAATTTGTTCTGTTGTTTCTGCACGCATATTGTGAAATTGGGTGTTGTCATCTGTTAACGGGGCATTCGCCGCTCGAAATAAGGATTTTACCGCCCGAGGAAAACAAGCAATAATATGCAAATCATGAGTTTCGTTTAGTTTGTGCAAAACGGGATCCTTCCTGGCAGACATTTCACACAAATCGGGAACCGCCTGAAATGCTTGCCCTTCTTGGGCTAAACGGGCAAGAACTTCGTCTTTGACCTTCTTGGGGACAACATTGGCGTATTGACACCGGCAATACAATATTTTTTTCTCATCAGCCATAAAAACACCTGTTTATTTATATTCAGGATCATTGTAGATTCTTGAGTAAATTGATCAAGTAAATAGCATCAAACGGTCATGCGATGCGTCGGACACGGCTTGGCTGGTTGAAAATGCTCGATATGCTCCATTTGAATGTCATATTGGTGAGCGGACAATTCATTCAAAGCGTTTTCAATGATTTGTTGCAGACTCTCTGAAGCCGCTTCGGCCCGCAAATTGATTATCAAGATTCCACTTTGCAGAGGGTCTTGCAACTGTTCACCCAATTCCGGAACAAAATCATTACGAACCACATTGACCGAGGCAATGTCAAAAAAATTCACTTTCGGCGTAAGAGTCATTTTCAAATGGGCAATCTCTGCCGATTGGCGATTCAATTGTTCCCAAATCTGCTGAGCGAGAGATTCAAGCCACTGGTTTCCATCAAATTCTTGTGCAGAGTTCACTTGCACAGTGGCATTCAACCAGCCCAATAAAGCTTCACCTTCCGCATACTCCTCATAGTCGAGATCCATGGCTTCTTTGTTCCCTAATTCCTCATTCAATATTCGTTCGAACCAAGGTTGCAATCCATCTTGATCCCGAGCCGAACAGGTGAAAATTTCATTGGGGTTAAATTCATTTTGCAAGGCTTCTATCAGTTCTAATTTTTCAGAGGCCGATAATAATTCCTGCTTGTTGATGACAATATAGTTTGCTTCTTCAAGTTGTTTGCGATACACATACAAAACTTTTTTAGAAAAGGATTTGCTCTCATCCAGTCCCAAAACGCGCCGGGCTCGAATCGGATCAATCATGACGCTCAGTGGAGAAATGGTATAATTTTCGCCATAAATGCGCCGCAAAGGGTAACTCACGGTGGCGATTAAATCCGTACAGCTGCCGACCGGCTCGGCAATAAAGCATTCGGGTGCGGCGTCATGGGTCAAACGGTCCGCCGCCTCGACCAAAGAGTTGAATTTGCAGCAAAAACACCCACCCGGTATCTCTTCCACGGGAAATCCATGTTTGCGCATTAAGGCCGAATCAACCAATCCCGCACTTTGATCGTTCGAAATCAAACCAACCCGAACTCCGTCTTGATGCAGACGTTTGGCCAGTTGGATAACGGCCGTGGTCTTGCCAGCCCCCAAAAAACCCCCGATCATAATGTATCTGGGTTTATTCCATTGATTCATTGGTTGTCTCCTGCTCTTGGGCTTGCAGCCGGTCGATCGTCTCATTCAAAAATTCGATATACCCATGCACATCCATGGATTCTTCATCCGGATTCCCGGTGGCTTGATACAGCCATCCCCGGTCATAGGGGTGATCCGAAATGATGCCGGGATCGGTTTCAATCTTGGGGTTGGAACCTCCATACACTCCATCAATAACGCAATACAAATCCGTCACGGCTTTGAACGCTTCTAAATTTCCAATCACTTGGCCCACCGACACGGTCTCTTTTTCATTGACTTCAAAATTGCATTCGACCACTTCTCCCAACATACGAGTGGCAAATTTAGTAAAACCGGCCTTCCAGATATTCTCATCTTCCTTTAAAAGCCAAAAATGGGATGGGGTATAGAGACGATCAGTTGGCAAATAGGTAGAAAACCGCGCTCGCTTGTAGTGTATCGGTTTTGACATAGCTCTCCGCAAGCATTCAGATAATAATGTTTCGCGCTCCATCGCAAACGCACTGATACGCAACAATAGAAATTGATTGTATAAATAGTGGAAATTCGATCAAGTGGATAATCAAAAAAGGTGATGAAGAAATGCCTGTCCAGAAGCAGGATAGGCTAAATGCGCGGGTGCCAAGGGTAAAATATTGTTTATTTTACCCTTGATATTCCCTTTGGAAATTTCGTAAACTATAGGAAACAGTATGGGCTAAAAGCAAATTCGTCGTTCAGTATTCGCGTAGCCCATCAAGCCAGCGATCCGTGCAATTCCGCCGCGGCGGATTCAACACTGTAGCCGTACATCCTGGCCATCTTTTACATAATCCTGGCAATCCTGGTTCAAAACGTAT
>CAZEZQ010000488.1:3750-4988 GCA_964516245.1 uncultured bacterium
CCTTACGCCTATATAAAATTTTTAAGTTGATTTTACAACGTAGGAGCACGTTGCAACATATAGGGTGTATTCGTGTAGATAAGGTTTACACGATCTTGCAGCATGGTACCTGATCGGGAGAGATAAAACTTCCTTCAAGGCCATGAATGATAGAATAACCACAAAAAACGAACGTGAATTCCTGTTCAAATGTATCCAACTAATTCTTGTATGATTGTTTTGGCAAATCAGGGATATACACTTCGACTCTTGTCTTCTCGAATAGCGGCAATGAATTCATCCATTCTTTCATCAGATTCTTGTGTACGTTTTAGGGATTCTGTTGCAGAAAATTTGATTGGCTCTGGCCAAACGGCAAGTTGAGATTAGCAGCATACTGTATTGGTAAGGTTAGAAATCCATTGAATCCTGTATCGATTGCAGCATCCATCATGATTTCTTGGCCATCACATCCTTGCACATTAATTCGAATGACAGCTTCTCTATTGGAGGTAATTACACCATTTATCATTGTTTCGCCGCCAACATGGCTCCACCCAACCTGTAAGCTGTCTTATAACCGATTCGCAACAAATAAAGTGCGGCGTCTGGATTCTTTGCTTTTGCACGTTTTAGCGCCGCCAATTCATTCGAATCTATCTCATACATACCTGTCTCAATATCGAGTACCAGAAACTTTCCGTTATCTTCAGGATTCAGTTTTGAACGTATCTGCTGTTCATATGTATCTTGTCCACGTCGTACGATCTCATCGCTCGTATAATGTGAATGAGTCATTGCGATATCCTCCAGAATTTTTTTAATAGAATAGAGCCAATTATGATATTATTCTAATCAATTTGAGAAACACGGAGAACATCATGTTTACGTTCTTCAAGAAATATCGCAGTTCTTGCATAAACATCTTGATCCAATAGAAATGTTATATTGAAACCGTACTTATGTGAACTTCATCTGGTAAAACCAAAGTTGATTGTCTTTCATGTATATTGCAATTAATGCATTTTTTCACTTTTCCAAGTCTGTTATCACACAGACGCCAAGAGTAAAATGTTGTTTTTTTACCCTTGAAAACCCCTCAGAAGCATTATAAATTTATGCTTCTAGATAAATTTTATCAAAACCATGTAATATAAAAAACAATTCGTACAATCCGTGTTTCAAACACCGCTACCGTACATCTTGGCCATCTTTTTCATAATCCTGGCAATCCTGGTTCAAAACGCATTCTTTAACAC
>CAZEZQ010000489.1:0-1239 GCA_964516245.1 uncultured bacterium
CGAGGTTGCAAATGCGCCGTGGCGTGCTCCCGCCGAGCCGGTTTCTTGTTCAAGCGGCTCATCAGGAGATTCGCCCTCCCCAATGGATATTGAATTTAGAAAAATTCGAATATTTTTGGCTAGTTTTTCCTGAATCGTCAATACAGAATTATTGCTGTTATACCTTAAAAGAGGAGAATTGCCATGACCACCATAGCCATTTACGGAGCCGCCGGGAACATGGGAACGCGCGCCTGCAACCGGTTGGGAGAAGACCCCAATTACACATTGCTTTACGTCGAAGGCAATGAAACGGGAGAAGCCAAACTGCGGGAACGGGGGTTGGAGCCCAGCAAAAATGAAGACGCCGTCAAAGAGGCCGATGTGGCCTTGCTCGCCCTGCCCGATAAATTTATTAAAGATATCGTGCCCAATATTGTGCCCAATCTAAAAAGTGGCGCCATGGTGATCACCCTCGACCCCGCCGCACCCCATGCGGGTGTTTTGCCCAAACGCGATGACATTACCTATTTTGTCTGCCATCCCGCACATCCTCCTATCTTCAACGATGAAACCGATTGGGAAGCGCGCCGTGACTTTTTCGGCAGTGGAAAGGCCAAACAAGCTTTGGTGTGCGCATTGATGCAAGGGCCTGAAGAAGATTACAAAAAGGGCGAAGACATCGCCATCAAAATGTTCAGCCCTATTTTGCGTTCGCATCGGGTTACCGTTGAACAAATGGCGATACTTGAACCGGTACTGTCAGAAACAGTTGCGGCCACTTGCCTTACCGTTATTCGTGAAGCGATGGATGAAGCGGTCAACCGGGGTGTTCCGGCAGAAGCCGCCCGTGACTTTTTGATAGGACATTTGAACATCGAAGTGGCGATTTTGTTTGATGAAATCGATTGGAATTTTTCTGAGGGAGCGAAAAAAGCGATTGAAGAAGCAAAGAAATCTATTTTTCAACCGGATTGGAAAAAAGTTTTTGAGCCTGAAAATCTCAAAGAAAGCGTTCAGAAAATCACTGGAATGAGTTAATGGATCCGCATTAACGAATTAATGTAATATTTTTGACAAAACCATTGCTTTATTTTACGGTTTGAGATAAAATTTAGCTAGAACTTTTCTTTTAAGAAAATGTTTTATTTTTAGATATGTTCGTTAATTATTTAATGTGTGTTTTATTGTGGAGTATTGCTTCGTTTTGCTATAGATAATATAAATTTATAAATTCTATAGAAAATGAGACAATAAAAG
>CAZEZQ010000489.1:1249-4981 GCA_964516245.1 uncultured bacterium
TGGTACGTATCCCTCTTTCAATGTGTGTGTCAAATATGACCAATCCGGTAAATATTTATTCAGACACTAATGAAAAACAACTCCTTATTGCTAAAGGTGTTCCTCTTAACTCTCGTACGAAAGAATTACTCTCCAAAAAGAATATTCAATATCTAGATTTTCCTCTTCCTCATGAAAACGGCGATCAAACGCCGTTTTCTTTCTCTGAAGAAGTAGAGAGCGCTTTATTTCAGTTGGCGTACGAAAGTTTTCATGGGTATCAAGAAGGCTCAGGAAAAGATCCTTTTGAAATCCGTAAAGTGGCTTATGAGATTCTAGCGCAGGCTTTTCATGAATTTCAACGCACCACACGAAGCGAGCGCCCATTAAGCGGTACGGCTGCCAAGCGGACAAAAAAATCGGTTTTGCATTTGCGCACGGTCGGTGCGATTTCTGATTATCTCTACGAACATGCCAAAAATGTTGCTCTGACTTGTTTGGCCATTGGCTTAAATTATTTTCATCACAATAACAACCTACTCTCCCATATTCACAAAGTGAGCGTGGCGGGTTTATTTGCCGATATCGGTATGATGAATGTGCCCACGCGAATTATTCGAAATCAAGGAACACTTTCTGAAGAAGAGTGGGATGTGATTCATCGCCATCCCCTTGATAGTGCCCGTTTTGTAGAGAGCATGTTTCGCCGCAAAGATATGGTCACTGCAAAAATTGTCGAGCAGCACCATGAACGAAGCAACCGCAGTGGATATCCCAACAAAATGGGTGGAGCTCAAATCGATCCTCTCACCCACATCGTATCGGTGGCCGATACCTATCACAGTATGATATCCAAGCGTTATTACCGCGAATCGCACCACCCAGTGGATGCCATATTGTTCGTAAATAAAAATGCCGAAACGTTGTTTCAACCCTTGGCGGTTCGCTGCTTGAACTTCCGAATTGCTCCCTATCCCATTGGCTCTGTGGCTCTATTGGATGAAAAAACACACGTTCAAATCAATGCCATTACCAATGTACCCATCGAATTCAGCCGAACCAAAGTACTCAAAGCAGAATTATGCAAAAAAATCTATAACATCCCCAAATCAGTCCATACATTTACACCGCTCACTCATTCCAACACCGGAAGAACATCAGCCAGAATAGAAGATCATTTGCACAAGCTCACCCCTCCGCTTGATACATTCGATCTTCTCAAACTTTATGGCTATGTAACCCATTGACAAGTTATAGCCATCTCAATTGGCCGAGATGGCTATAATCAACAAATCACAAATGTATGCAAGTATATTACCGGTTCCAAGGCATTTTGCTGAACAAGACCGACATGCCACAAGTATCAGTTATACCGGCATGAATCAATCCTGCGCCAACAACTCCGGAGATCAACGTGAACCAGGGATTCACCGCGAACCCCAATATCACACCGAGCAGCACCAACGTACCTGCGCCAATTCGAACTTGGCGTTCAATCGAGATGGTCTTTTTCCCGCGAATTGCATCCAATCCCGCTTCGATCCATGCTTTGGTGCCCCCTTCTACACAAACCACATTTTCATAGCCTTGTTCTATAAATTTCTGGCAAGCGGTTTTGGCGCGAGTGCCCGATTGGCAAATAATATAAAGCGGTTGTTCGCGGCTGCCATTCCGCGATTGCATATATTCTTGAGGGTCCAATTGATCCAGAGGAACATTCGTCGCAATGGGAATATGCGCTTCACGGTATTCCGCTGGTGTTCGTACGTCAATTACATCCGGAGTGGCTTGGCTTTCAGTTGTCTTCTGAAGGCCTTGTGGTGAGATTGTTATAATGTCCATCGTTATTCACTGTCTCCCTAAAAATGAAAAATCATTCATTTTTGAATGTTTTTTGGAATGAGTCAAAAAAACAGAAAGCATTTGAATGATTGAATACCAAAACAACCCTTCATTTCGGGTGCGTCTTTAAACTGCGGCCATACGTTTCTTCATAACTTCCCGTGCCACTGATTCTTTGCTTCGCTCTTCAACGGGGTGGGGTTTGCTTAGTTCATTTAAGATGCGTTTTACCAATTTGGGACGCAGCAGGTAATAACAGCGAAGGGAACCATTGGCATAAGACCCCACCAGATTGGCGTTTTTCAAATTGGCCAAGTGCTGGGATAGGTTGGGTTGAGAAATCGTAAACATATTTTGCACATCGGTCACGCATTGAGCGCCTTCACACAATTTTTGCAAAATGCCTAACCGGACGGGGTGAGCCATCGCTTTCAGCAATTCCGCCGCGGAATGGGAATTAAAATTCGGTTTTTCCATATTCACACCTCCGAATGTTGATCATTATACTCGAAATAAGAAGCAAGAAAAGATTTTCATTAAAAGTATATTGACAAATCATAATATAAGTATATCATTATATAAGAATATAGGAAATGATTTTGTTTCCAAAAGAGAAAATGATTTTGAAATCTGTTATCCAGGCTTTGAGAAGGGCAAACAATGGCAGAAACAACTCCCAAAAACAATATAGGAATGCATTTGATTGGCCTAGGTGTTGAGCATCCGAAACGTGTTACGGCAATTATGGTGATTATCACAATTGTATTTGCCGCCATGATGCCTTGGGTGCAGATCGATACTGACCCGGAAAACATGCTGGCCGAAGATGAGCCGGTTCGCATGTTTCATAACGCCATGAAAGAGGAATTTACATTGTATGACATGGTGGTTGTGGGAGTGGTGGATGAGAGCCATCCGGATGGGGTGTTTCATCCAGAAACCTTGAACAACATTTATGAACTCACGCAATTTGCGACAACCTTGCGTTGGCCCGACCCGGACGAAGAGGGCAAAACGGTTGGCGTAGTGGAGGCGGATATATTGGCCCCATCCATGGTCGATAACATCGAGCAAGGAGGGTTGGGGACGGTGCGATTCGAATGGCTGATGGAATCGCCTCCCGAATCGCGCGAAGAAGCGCTTCAAATTCGCGATGAGGCGTTGGACAATCCACTGCTCAAAGGCACCCTGGTTTCAGAAGATGGAAAAGCCATTGCGTTGTATTTTCCCATCACCGACAAAGACCTCTCATACCGGGTGTCTACGGCCTTGCAAGAAAAAATCGATGAATTCACCGGTTCTGAGGAATACCACATCACGGGATTGCCGGTTGCCGAAGACACCTTTGGAGTGGAAATGTTTATACAAATGGCGATCTCGGCCCCTCTCGCCATGCTGGTGATCTTTCTATTGATGCTTTATTTCTTCCGAAAATGGGTGCTCATCATCAGCCCCATGATCGTGGCCGTGGTTTCCGTTATTTGCGCTATGGGGTTGTTGATTGGCACAGGCAACAAAGTGCACATCATGAGTTCCATGATCCCCATTTTCATCATGCCGATTGCCGTGTTGGATTCCATCCACATTCTCTCCGATTTTTTTGACCGCTATCAATACATCAAAGACCGCAAAAAAACCATCTTGTACGTGATGCGGCATTTGTTTGTGCCTATGCTCTATACATCCTTAACCTCTGCTGCCGGGTTTGCCTCATTGGCGTTGGCGCCCATCCCCCCTGTGCAGGTGTTTGGCATATTCGTGGCATTCGGCATCATGGTGGCCTGGCTGCTTTCTATTATTTTTATCCCAGTTTACACCATGTTCATTCGCGAAGAGTCGCTTGAATCGTTCGGCGCAGTGAGCCATCACGCTGAAACTCCGACGGGCTTGGCAGCTTTGATGCAGGGAGTC